>CALBDV010000110.1 GCA_937927565.1 uncultured Holophagales bacterium | reverse complement strand
CCGGACACTCTACGACCAGCCCGACCGGATCGGCCTCCTCCAGGACCCCGCCGCCCTCTCGCGCGCCGTCGTCGAGGCGCTGAGCGCGGAAGCGGCCGGCGACGAGACGAAGCAGGAGCAGCCGGCCGGCCTGACGCCGGAGCTCATCTCCCGCCTCGCCAAGGGGAGCTTCGTCGTTTTCGAGCGGCTGGGAGGGCTCGCGCTGGAGCGGATCGCGGACCGGGTCGTCGAGGAGGTGTCGGGCGAGCTGGAGGAAGGCTTCGGCGTCCGCCTCGAGGTCCCCGACCGGGTCGTCCTCGCCCTGTTCGTCCTCCGCTTCGGGGCCGAGGGGGACGCGCGCCGCCTCACGAACTCGCTCCGCGCATTCCTGCTCGCGACCGTGAAGAACGTTCTCGCCGAGAAGCGCCACGAGATCGCCGACGGCGAGGAGCCGCTCCTTCCGAAGCTCCGCGCGTTCCGCTTCCGGCTCCCGGCCGGTGCGGAGCTCCCCGCGACCGTCGCAAAGACCCTCTCGACCGCCGGACGGATCCTCGTCATCGACGACGACGAGTGGGACCCCACTCTCCTCGAAGGGTGGACCTGGCGACAGGTCCACGACGGCACGGAGGCCGACGGGGTCCTGCGGCGCGGCGAGACGGACCTCGCCCTCCTCGATCTCAACATCGGGGCCGCGCGGGGCGAAGGCCGGATGGATCGCGGCCTCACCGCGCTTCGCTTCATCCGTGAACGTCATCCCCTCGTCCCGGTTTACCTTTTCTCCGAGGGTGCCGAGTCGCGTGGCCTTTCCCGCGAGACCCTGGACCGCGTCGTCCAGGAGGGCGGGGCCCGCGGAATCCTCCGCAAGCCCGAAGGAGCCGGGGGCCAGGCCGAGGCCGTGGACTTCCGCCGGACTCTTCGCGAATCGGAGGAAGCGACCCGGCAGCAGCGCCTCGTCGAAACCTACCAGCGGGCGCTCAAGCTCGTCGACTTCGACCTCCACGTCGCGCCGTTCGTCTCCGGCGCCGACGGCCTCGACCTGGAGCTCCGGCGCATCCGCGAGGTGCCGGCTGCTTCGGGAGGAGAGGCCGGAAAGGCGTGGCTCGTCGAGGTCCCCCGGGAGCGCTTCGACGACATCGCCGGGGCCGACCACGCCAAGACGCGCCTGCGCGAGGCGGTCACCTGGCTGAAGGACCCGGCGGCCCTCAAGGCGCTCGGCCTGACGCCGCCGAAGGGCGTCCTCCTCACCGGACCGCCCGGAACCGGAAAGACCACGCTTGCCCGGGCCGTGGCCGGCGAGGCCGGCGTGCCCTTCTTCGCCCTCACCGGCTCCTCGGTCTTCAACAAGTGGGCCGGCGAAAGCGAGCGGGCCATCCGCGAGCTCTTCTCCGCGGCCCGGCGGCTCGCCCCCTCGATCATCTTCTTCGACGAGATCGACTCCCTCGGCGGGCGCCGGGGCGGCGGCGACGAGGGCTCGAGCTGGCGGGAGGGCGTGCTGAACGAGCTCCTCGCGCAGATGGACGGCTTCACGCGGGGCGAGCGGCCCATCTTCGTCATCGGCGCGACGAACCGGTCGGACCTCCTCGACCCGGCGCTGCTCCGGCCCGGCCGTTTCGACATCGAGGTCGAGGTTGCAAACCCCGGGGCCGACGCCCGGGCGCGGCTCTTCGAGATCCACACGAGCGGCATGGCGCTGGCCGAGGGCGTCACCTTCGGCTCCCTCGTCAAGAGGACGGCGGGCCTGAGCGGGGCCGAGATCCGGCAGGTCTGCCTCGAGGCCGGGATGATCGCCCTGCGGCGCGGGAGCACGCGGATCGAGGCCGTGGACCTGCAGGAAGCCGTCACGAACGTCTCCTTCGGCCTCGCCTCCGAGAGGCTCGTCCTCGGCGAGACCGAGCGGTGGAAGACGGCGGTCCACGAGGCGGGGCACGCCGTGGCGCAGCACGCCCTCTTCCCCGACGAGCTCCCCGCGCAGCTGACGATCCTCCCGAGAGGAGGGGCGCTCGGGTTCATGGCGCAGGAAGCCTCCGACACGGTGAAGGACCAGGACCGGCGACGCGTCGAATCCGAAGTCCGCGTCCTCCTCGGTGGTCGTGCTGCCGAGGAACTCCTCCTCGGCGTCGACGAAGTGACCGCCGGCTGCTCCAACGACCTCGAGCGCGCCTCGGCGCTCGCCGTGAGGATGGTGGCGGACTGGGGAATGGACGCCGAGGTCGGCGTCGTCAGCCTCCCGGGCGTGAGGCTCGGGCTCGGTGTGCCGAGAGGCACGCCCCTCGAGGCCGGCCTGCAGGACCAGGTCCTCGCGCGCGTGAGGCAGTGGCTCGACGTCCAGCGTGAAGAGACCGGGAAGCTCCTCGCGGAACGGCGACTGCGCCTCGAGAGCCTCGCAAGGCTCCTCGTCGAGAAGGAAACGCTTTACGCCGCCGAGATCCGGGAGGCCCTCGGGGACCCGGCGGCGAAACCCGCGCACTAGCGAACACGAGGGAGGAGAGAGACCGATGGCCACCACGCTGAAGGAGATCCAGGGCTTCATGGACGAGGCGAAGCTGAAGTACCAGCTCTCCGAGGAGAAGGGGGGCTTCCTCGTCGTCCCCTACTCGACCCGAGCGTACCGGGCGCCCGACGGCGACGAGGGTGTCCGCATAATCATCCGTGGCGACGACGGGGGCGAAACGCTGTCGATGTTCGCGCCGGGCCTCTACGTCTACAAGGAGGGCCCCCACGCTCTCGCGGTCTTCGGGGCCTGCCTGCACGCCTCGTACATCACGAAGTTCGTCCAGTACGAGTGGGACCCCGCCGACGGAGAGATCCGGGCAGAGATCGAGCTCCCGCTCGTCGACGCCAGGCTCACCGCCAGCCAGTTCCACCGCTGCCTCGACGCCCTGATCAGCATCATCGACAGCTGCGATCCGATGATCCGTGGCGCCATCGAGACCGGGAAGATCGCCCCGCCGTCCCTGAAAGCGGTACCCGCGGTCCCCCCTGGCATGGAAGAGCTCATGCGCCTCCTCGCGGCGGCCGATCCCGAGAAGCTCCGCCAGATGCTGGAGCAGGCCGGCGCCATGAAGCCCCCGGCTCCGACCGAGCGCTGACGACGGGAGGCTGCACGTGGCGACAACTCTCAAGGAAATCTGCCGGTTCCTGGACGAGGAGAAGCTGAAGTTTCGCGTCGAGGAGGAGAAGAACCGCGTCCTCCTCCTCTTCGATTCGTCGGCCTACGTCGATTCCGAGGGAGCGAAGACGATTCACCTCGGCATCGCGACGCTGGAGGCGGGCCGGGCCATCGGCGTCTTCACCCACGAGCTCTACTCGTACAAGGAGGGGCCGCATTCGACGGCTGTCCTCGGAGCGTGCCTCTACACGTCGTACACGACGAAGTTCGTCCAGTTCGAATGGGACCCTTCGGACGGCGAGATCCGCGCGACGGTGGAGTTCCCGCTCGAGGACGCCCCGCTCACCTCCACGCAGCTCCAACGCGCGCTCCGCAGCCTCCTCGCCGTAGTGGAGGAGGCCCATCCGTTGATCCGCAGGGCGATCGACACCGGCCAGCTCGGGCTTCCAAAGAAGGAAGAGGACGAACCCGACAAGCTGGGCGCCATCCTCAAGCTCCTGGCCATGGTGGACCCGAAGGCGCTGGAGGAGC
>CALBDV010000109.1 GCA_937927565.1 uncultured Holophagales bacterium | reverse complement strand
CACGTCGGGATCTGCCGCGATTGCAGGGACTACGTCGACTCCTACGTCCGGACGATCGAGCTCGAGGGAGCCGCCTTCGCCGACCCGGACGGCCCGCTCCCCGAGGACGTCCCCGAGGAGCTCGTGCACGGCATCCTCGCGGCGCGGCGCGCGGCGGGCTGAGTCGCATTCGGGATTTCGGGATGGCCTCCGGTCATCGAGGGTTCCCGTAGAGGCGCGCGAGGCGCGCCGGGGGAACGCCGGCCGCGTAGAGGACGGGCAGGACGTTGAGGAGCGCGAAGTAGTAGAGCGGCCGCGAGAGGAACCGCCGGCCCGACACGCGGACCCTCGCCGGAACGGTGCGGACCTTCCCCGCTCGCCGGAGCCGGCGGCTCAGTTCCAGGTCTTCCATGAGCGGCTGCTCGGGATAGCCGCCGAGCCGCGCGAAGGCCCCGGCGCGGACGAAGATCGCCTGGTCGCCGTACGGAAGGCTGGTGTAGCGCGAGCGGAGGTCGGCGAGGTGGAGGAGAGGGGCGAGGCGGCTCGGCCGGTCGTCGGAGACGGTCCACGTGCGGAACGCCCCGGCGACGACCCGAGGGTCGGCGAGCGCGTCGGCGACGTGGCGAAGGGCGTCCACCGGGAGCTCGACGTCGGCGTGGAGGAAGAGCAGGACGTCGCCGGTCGCGGCGCGCGCCCCGGCGTTCATCTGCATCGCCCGTCCCCGGGGCCCGTCGAGGACGCGGACGCCCGGAACGGCGCGCGCCTCCGCCACCGTCCGGTCCCGGCTCCCTCCGTCCACGACGACGACCTCGTGCCAGCCCCCGGAAGCCGTCAGCGAACGGAGCTGCCTTCCGATCCGGCCCTCCTCGTCGAGCACCGGAACGACGATCGACACCCGCGGCAGCCTGGGAGCAACGGTCCCGAGAGCTCGGGCCGTGCCCGGGGCGGCGACGTCCCCGCGAACGAGGCGCCGCCGGAGGTCGTCGAGGTCCTCGGGCCGGTCGACGTCGAACCACTCCGGGAGGACGTGGACGGAGAGCCCCCGCTCGAGGAGCCGGTTCCGGGTCCGCTCGAAAGTCTCCGCCGAGCTCCACGGCAGCCCTTCGAGGAGGTCGCCGGGAGGGCGACGCAGGCCGATCAGGTAGAAGCCGCCGTCCGCGGAAGGGCCGAGGACGGCGTCCGCCGAGCCGAGCGCCTCGCGGGCCGCCTCGATATACGTCACGGGAAGCCCCGGCGAATCGGCGCCGATCACGATCGCCGCCGGGACCGACGCGAGCGCGAGGTCGAGAGCACGCGCCATCCGCTGGCCGAGGTCTCCCGGGCCCTGGGGCCGGATCCGCCGAATCCGCCTCTCCCGCCACTCCGGCGCGTCGGGCTCCGTCGTGGCGAGGACCGGCTCCGCCCAGGGCAGAGCGGACACGGCCCGCCAGGTGTCGTCGAAGAAGGCCCGCGCCAGGACGGCCGCCGCCTCCGCACCGAGACCCTCCGCCAGCCGGGTCTTCGCCTCGCCCGCCCGCGGCGGCTTCGCGAACACGAGGACGGGGACTCGCCCCGCCGGGCCGGTCACGGCAGGACGACCTCGAAGCCACCCGCGGTCTCCTCGACGAGGACGAGGTGGAATCCCCTCCGGGGACCGATCCGCACGAAACCTTCGTAGTTCGTGGCCGCCTCGATGGCGCCGAACGTCCAGGACCGGCTCTTCTCGGCCTCGTACGTCGTGATCTCCCGGTACGTCTCCGCGACGCTCTCGTCGAACGAGGGCGAGACGAGGAGGGCCGCCCCGACGTCGCCGGTCTTGATGCGGGCTTCCTTGGCGGCGATGGCGCGTTCGACGAAAGCCCGGAGGACGTCGGGGGTGACGCGGGCCGCCCGGTGGGCGAGGTGCAGGACCTTGTCGTCCTCGCCGAACGTCACGACGTCGAAGAGGTCCGTCTCGCGCGCCTTCGGCCGCGGGAGCGCGTGGTGGATGCGGGCTCGCCGAACGAGCGGGATCCACTCCGCGAGGTACTTCAGCGACTTGTCCTTTCCGAGCCGCTGAAGGACGGTGGGCGCCTTCCCTACGAGCCAGCCGAGGAACCGCGCGGCGCCGTCGGCGGCGAACGCCCTCTGCCTCGCCTCTTCGCTCGCCCCGCCCGTCCGCGTGGCGTCGCCTCCCGCCGGCTCGAGCCGAAGGGCCGCTCCCCCGGCCGACTTCGTGTCGAACCCGGTCCGGCGGCTCGTCCGGAAGAGCCCTCGGCCGGGCGAGCGCGACGCCTCCGGCGCGGCCGGAGGAGGAACCTCGATCGCGGCATCCGCGAGCTGGAGACGGAAGGAGGCGAAGACCGGTTCCACCGGCGCCTCCTCGACCGTCGCCTGCAGCAGGACGTCGGAGACCCACGTCTCCCAGGGCTCGGAGATCGGAACGCCGTCCCACGCACCGGAGAAGAGCGAGAGCGCGCTCCGGCCTTCGTGGACGAGGATGAAGGCCTCGTCCCCCTCCCGGCCCAGCCGGACGATCCCGCTGAACGCCTCGTCGCGCAGGCGCCTCGCGAGCGCCGGGAGGTTCACGAAGCTCGAGTCGAGCCCCTCGAACCGCGCCTTCCGCGGCCTGAACAGGGAGGCCATCAGCCGGACGATACCCGGCGGGATTCCCGCGGGAACCGGGTGCAGCGCGGCCTCCGCATCCGCGGGCAGCGCCTCGACGACCCCGTCCCCCTCTTCACCGGAGACCGTGTCGAAGGCCCCGACGACCCACCCGTCGCAGACGAGGAGCAGGAAGCGGCCGGCGACCTTGACGGCCCCGGCGAACGGTTCGGCGTGAAGCGGCGTCTCGGTGAGCCTCGAGAGGAGAGAGCCGACCGGGCCCTTCGGCAGCGGCCTCGCGGGCCAGGCGACGACGGCGGCCTCGGCCACGCGGGAGGCGCCGGGCGGCAGCCCGTCGAGGACGATGCGCCCTTCGGTCGAGACGACCGTCGCCGCCGCCGGGCTCGACCCGAACGGCGAGAGGACGAAAGGCCCGACGGACGACGCGGCCGGGGACGCCGGGCGCGGGGTCGGGCGGGCCGCGGCCGCGAAGGGCCGGAGCGCGTCCGCCAGCTCGGACCCGTAGGCGAAGCGCCGGGCCGGGTCCTTTTCGAGGGCCTTCAGGACGATCTCGTCGATCGCCGCGGGCAGGTCGCGGTTCAGCGAAGTCGGCGCTTCCGGCCTCCCGAAGAGGATCGAGGTCGTCAGCTCCGCGAGAGTCGCGCCGGAGGAAGGCGGCCTCCCGGTCAGGCACTGATACAGAACGACTCCCGCGCCGAAGATGTCGGAGCGTCCGTCCACCGGCAGGCCGCGGAGCTGCTCGGGGGAGGCGTACATCGGCGTCGCGACGACCTCGCCCGCGCGGGTCTTCACGAGCTCGATCCCCTCGATCCGCGCGATGCCGAAGTCCGTGACCTTCAGCCGCCCGTCTGCTCTCAGGATGAGGTTCGAGGGCTTGATGTCCCGGTGGACGACTCCCGCCGCGTGGGCCGCTTCGAGCGCCTCGGCCAGCTCGACGCCGATACGCGCGACGAGGCCGAGGGGAAGGGGCGCTCCGGACGCCAGGAGGCTCTCGAGCGGCTCGCCGTCGAGCCACTCCATCGCGATGAAGGGCCGCCCGTTCTCCTCGCCGATCCGGTGGATCGTCGCGATCCCCGGGTGGGAGAGGCGCGCGGCCGCCCGGGCCTCCTGCTGGAACCGGAGCCGGGCTTCCCTCTGCCCTTCCGGCCCCAGCTCGGCGAGGAGGTCGTCGCGCATGACCTTGATCGCCACGGGACGGCCCAGGTCGTGGTCGAACGCTTCGTAGACGATTCCCATCGCCCCCTCCCCCGCCTTCCGGCGGAGCTCGTAGGGGAACGTGGGAGAAGAGACGAGGACGCTACGGGTCGGCATGGGTCACCTCGACGCGGGCGCTACGGGCGGACGGGCTGTCGTATTCCGCACGGGCTCAGCGCCGGAGCCAGCGGAACGCGCGGGTCAGCCGTGCCTTCGTGCCGGGGGTCAGCTTCGTTCGCATGTACGCGTCGCCGAGCGCCCGGACGACGTCGGAAAGGCTCGGGTAGGTGTGGATCGTCGCGGAGATCTTCCCGAGCGGGATGCCGTGCTTCTTCGCGAGGACGAGCTCGGGGAGGAGGTTCCCCGCCTGCGGGTGGACGATCGTGGCGCCGAGGATCTCCCCCTTCGGCCCGGCCACGACCTTGGCGAAATGCCCCTCGGCTTCTCCGTCGCAGACGGCGCGGTCGATGGAGTCGAACGGGACCTTGAAGACCTGGTGCGCCACGCCTTTCGCCTTCGCACCCGTCTCATTCAAACCAACGTGCGCGATCTCCGGCTCCGTGAACGTCGTCCAGGGGAGATTCGAGAGGTCGTGCTTCGTCGAGCCCGGGAAGAGGATGTTCCGGATGACGACGCGCGCCTGGTGACCTGCCCAGTGCGTGAAAAGCGGCCCCCCGGCCACGTCGCCCACAGCCCAGATCGAGGGGACGTTCGTCCGGCAGCGGTCGTCGATCTCGATCCCCTTCTTCGAGAACCTCACGCCCGCCGCCTCGAGCCCCAGCCCGTCGACGTTCGCCGTCCGGCCGACGGCGACGAGGATCTCGTCGGCCGCGACCTCGGTCTCGGCCCCTCCGGCCGTCGTCACGGTCACGACCTTCTTCCCGTTGCGCGTCGCGACGCGCGTGGCCGTGCTCCCGTCGAGGATGCGCACCCCTTCGCTCCGAAGGCGCCCCGCGAGGACCTCCGCGACGTCGGGGTCCTCCTTCGCGCAGATGTGCGGCGTGGAGGAGACGATCGTCACCTGCGTGCCGAGCCGGGCGAAGGCCTGCCCCAGCTCCGTCCCGATCGGTCCGCCTCCCATGACGACGAGCGAGGCGGGCCGCTCGGCAATCTCGAAGACCGTCTCGTTCGTCAGGAAGCCCGCCTCGGCGAGGCCGGGGATCGGCGGCACCGC
>CALBDV010000108.1 GCA_937927565.1 uncultured Holophagales bacterium | reverse complement strand
AGCGGGAGTACGGCGTCAAGCCGATGAACTGCCCGGGCCACTTCCTGATGTTCTCGCAGCAGGCCTTCTCCTACCGCGACCTGCCGGTCCGCTACGCCGACTTCGGGCGGCTCCACCGCTACGAGCGCTCGGGCGTGACCCAGGGGCTGACGCGGGTCCGGACGTTCTGCCAGGACGACGGCCACCTCTTCGTGACCATGGAGCAGCTGCCGGCGGAGATGGACCGCTTCATCGACCTGATCGACGAGGTCTACGGGGCCTTCGGCTTCCCCGAGGTGAAGGTCGCACTGGCGACGCGCCCCGAGAAGTACATGGGGACGGTCGAGAACTGGGAGATCGCCGAGAAGGCGCTCGCCGCGACGTTCGAGCGGCGCGGGCGGGCCTACGAGATCAACGCCGGAGACGGCGCCTTCTACGGCCCGAAGCTCGACTTCCAGGTGACCGACGCGATCGGCCGGCCCTGGCAGCTCGGGACGCTGCAGGTCGATTTCTCCAACCCCGAGCAGTTCGACCTCCACTACACGGCCGACGACGGGTCGAAGAAGCGGCCGGTGGTCCTCCATCGGGCGGTCCTCGGCTCGCTCGAGCGATTCTTCGGGATCCTCGTCGAGCACACCGGGGGTGACTTCCCGCTCTGGCTCGCACCCGAGCAGGCACGCGTCATCCCGGTGTCCGACAAGCTCCTCGACTACGCCCGCTCGGTCGCCGACGCGCTCCGCGTCGCGGGCCTGAGGGTCACGGTCGACGAACGGAACGAGAAGCTCGGCGCCAAGATCCGCAACGGCGAGCTGGAGAAGGTCCCCGTCCTCCTCGTCGTGGGCGAGAAGGAGCGCGAGGCGGGAACGGTGTCGGTCCGGAGGCGGCAGGCCGGCGACCTCGGGTCGCGGCCCCTCGCCGACGTCGTCTCGGAGATGAAGCAGGCCGTCGTCGCGCGTGCGGCGACGTGGGGCGCTCCGGCGCCCGCGAATCAGTAACTCGTCGTCGTAACGAACAGGAGGAAACGCCATTTTCTTTCGAGGCGGTCCACGGGTCCCCCCCCAGAAGAACTCCCCGATCAACGAGTACATCCTTCGTTTTCCCGAGGTGCGCCTCATCGCCGAGGACGGCGAGCAGCTCGGGGTCGTCAGGCCACAGGACGCGCTCGCGAAGGCGCGTGAGGTGGCCCTCGACGTCGTGATCATCGCGGAGCAGGCCCAGCCTCCCGTCTGCAAGATCATGGACTTCGGCAAGTTCACCTTCGAGAAGAAGAAGAAGGAGCACGAGTCGAAGAAGAAGCAGAAGGTGACCCAGGTCAAGGAGGTCAAGTTCCGCCCGAACATCGACGACCACGACTACGACTTCAAGATCAAGAACATCGTCCGGTTCCTCGAGGAGGGCGACAAGGTCAAGGCCACGATCCAGTTCCGCGGCCGCGAGATGTCCCGCCTCGACAACGGGCGCAAGGTCCTCCAGCGCCTCGCCAAGGACCTCGAGGGGAAGGCCCACGCCGAGGGCAACCCCGAGATGCTCGGCAACCGGATGCACCTCATCTTCGGACCGCCGAAGAAGCACTGACGTTCCCAGGCCTCAGTACCGAACCACGGAGCAAGGAGAACCCGGCCCATGGCCACCCACAAGAGGAAGACCCACCGCGGCGCCGCGAAGCGCTTCACGATTACCGCGAACGGGAAGTTCAAGCGCGGAAACGCGATGAAGAGGCACATCCTGACGAAGAAGGCCTCCGGCCGGAAGCGCCAGCTGGCCAAGTCGAGTCTCGTCGCCAAAGCCGACGAGCACACCGTCCGCAAGATGCTTCCCTACGCGTAAGAAGGAAGAGGAGATAAGGCCATGCCTCGCGTCAAGCGCGGAACAAAGAGGAAGGATCGCCGGAAGAGGATCCTGGATCTGGCAAAGGGCTACTACGGAACGAAGCACAACTGCTTCCGCATCGCCGAGCTGCAGGTCGAGCGTTCGCTCGCCTACGCCACGCGCGACCGCAAGCAGAAGAAGCGCGAGTTCCGGGGGCTCTGGATCACCCGCATCAACGCCGCCGCCCGGATGAACGACATCAGCTACTCGCAGCTGGTGGCGGGGCTGAAGAAGGCCGGCTCGGACGTGAACCGCAAGGTCCTCGCCGAGATCGCCTTCCAGGACCCGAAGGGCTTCACGGCGCTCGTCACCTCCGCCAAGAGCGCTCTCGCCGCCGCCTGAGGCGGG
>CALBDV010000107.1 GCA_937927565.1 uncultured Holophagales bacterium | reverse complement strand
GACGGCAAGGACAACCACTCCTCGACCGACTGGCCGACGCTGAAGCGCTACGCGCGGACCGCCGGGGTGCCGATCTACTTCATCGGCCTCGACCTCGGGATGTTCGACATGGGGCTGAAGTCGCGCCTGAAGGAGCTCGCCGAGGACACGGGAGGGGAGACGTTCTTCATCGGCAAGGCGGCGGAGCTGCCCGAGATCTACCGGAAGATCGAAACCGAGGTCCGCTCCCAGTACTTCCTGAGCTACCTCAACGAGTCGAAGAAGAAGGAGGACGAGTACCGGCTCGTCGAGGTCCGGATGGGCAAGCCCGGGCTGAAGGCGAAGACGATCCGGGGCTACTTCCCGTAGGGGGCGGTGTCGTCCGGCCGGGCGACGTGGTCCGCGGCACGAGGGCCGCCGCCAGGGCTGCGATGTGCTCTGCCCGTGTTCCGCAGCAGCCGCCCACGACGCGCGCGCCCATCGTGATCCAGGAAAGGGCGAGCTCGGCGTAGTCGACGGGCGCGATCGGCTCGGCGAAGGCGCCGAGCGCTTCGTCGACCGGAAGGCCGGTGTTGCCGTACGCGGCGAGCGGAACGCCGGGCGCGGCGGCGGCGAGGAGGGCGAGGCTCGCCCCCAGCCGTCGGGCGGGGACGCAGTTGACGCCCAGTGCGACGGGAGGCGAGGGGAGGTCGAGAAGCGCGCGGGCGGCATCTCCGAGCGGCTCGCCGGAGAGGAGCGTGCCGTACTCGCGCGTCGTGGCGCAGGCGACGACCGGGAGGCCGGTGGCCGTGGCTGCGCGGGCCGCGGCGAGCCACTCGCGCGCCGTTCCGAACGTCTCGAGGAGCAGGACGTCGACGCCGGCCTCGGCGAGCGCCCCGGCGTGGAGCGCGTGGAGACGGGCGAGCTCGGCGTCGGCCGGGACGAGGTCGGGGCGCCAGCAGTCTTCGACCGGAGCGACGGAGCCGGCCACGAGGATTCCGGGGCGGGCCGCCGCGGCCTCCCGCGCGAGGGCGACGGCGCGTCTCGTGGAATCCCGGGCGGCGCCGCCGAGGAGATTCGGCTGCGTCCGGAAGGTGCCAGCGGTGAGGATCTCGGCCCCGGCGGCGGCGTTCTCGCGGTGGACCGCAAGGACGAGGTCGGGCCGTTCGAGCACCGCGCGGGCGCTCCAGAGCGGGGGAGAGGCGGGGGCGCCGCGCCGCGACAGCTCGGTCCCGAGCGCCGCGTCGAGGAGCAGCGGCCGCTCCGAGAAGCGGGTGCGCAGTGTGGCCGGGGTGCAGTGGAGGCGAGGTCCCGGGACGCTCATTCCTCGAGAGGCGGGAAGGCGCCGGAGATCGGCCCCTGCCCGAAGCGGGCGCCGTAGGCGAGGGCGGCGAGGCCGGCCCGGTTGCGGGCACCCGTCTTGCGGTACGCGCTCGCGAGCTGCGACCGGACGGTCTCGATGGAGCTCCCCATCCGCTCGCCGGCCTCCTTGTTCGACAGGCCGTGCGCGACGAGCGCGACGACGGACGCCTCCGCCTTCGTGAGCTCGAACCGCGCGACGAGGTCCGCTTCGTCGACGGGCGGGGGAGAGTCGTTCGAGACGACGAAGACGACGGAGGGCTTGCCGGTGGCTCCTCCCGTCGACTCCTCCGCCACGTCGGCCGCCACCAGCCGAAGGGTGCCCCCGCTCCGGCGCGGGTCGTCCACGGTCGAGGCCGACTCCTCGTCCCCGTGGAGGGCGCGCCGCGCCGCGCGGAGGACGGCCGAAGTGATCGCGGGGCCTCCGAAGTGCTTCTTTGCGACCGTGTTCATCGCCAGGAGGCTTCCCTCGGCGTCGAGGACGAGAGCGGCCACGGGAAGACGGTCGAGGACGAACTGCATGGCGCGCGCGCGCCGGGAGAGGTCCTCGAGGAGCTTCTTCATGGCGTCCATGTCCTCGAGCAGCGGGAGGACGAGCCGTCCGAACGCCATCTCGCTGTCGGTGAAGTTGCCGGAAGCCTCCTCGAGCTCGAGGGTCTTCTTTCCGCTCTGCTGGAGTCTCTCGAGGAGCCTGCGAACGGCCTCGAAACGCATCGGCAACGCCCTCGGGGATGACTATACAGGCGGGAATGCCATGCCGATAATCTGCGTCATGTCTGAACCGAAGCGGAACTGGGCCCTGGTCCTCGGTGCGTCCTCCGGATTCGGCGAAGCGGCTTCGGTCGCCCTCGCCAGGGCCGGCCGGAACATTTTCGGCGTCCATCTCGACCGCCGGGCCACGCTTCCGAACGCGGAGCGGATCGCCGGCGAGATCGAGGCCGCGGGCGGGCGGGCGCTCTTCTGGAACGTGAACGCCGCCGACGCCGAGAAGCGCGCGGAGGTCGTCGCGGGGATGAAGGAGGCGATCGCCGCCGGCGACGGGGAGAGCGTCGACGTCGTCCTCCACTCACTCGCCTTCGGGACGCTCAAGCCGTTCCTGGGAGACGAGAAGGAGCGGATGACGCAGGCGCAGATGGACATGACGCTCGACGTCATGGCCCACTCGCTCGTCTACTGGACGCAGGATCTCGTCGCGGCCGGCCTCCTCGGCAGGGGCGCCCACGTATTCGCCATGACGTCGGCCGGCGGGCACCGGATCTGGCAGTCCTACGGAGCCGTCTCGGCCGCGAAGTCCGCCCTCGAGAGCCACTGCCGCCAGCTCGCGGTGGAGCTCGTGTCGAAGGGGATCGCCGTGAACGCGATCCGCGCCGGGGTCACCGACACGCCCGCCCTCCGGAAGATCCCGGGCAACGTCCAGATGATCGATCGGGTCCTCGCCGTCCACCCCGCGGGCCGTCTCACGACGCCGCAGGACGTGGCGAACGTCATCGTCGCCGTGGCACGCCCGGAGACGGTCTGGCTGACCGGGAACGTCCTCGGCGTCGACGGGACCGAGGACCTCATCGGGTGATCGCCCTCCCTTCGGGCTCCTTCGCCCTCGTCACCGGCGCCTCGGCCGGGATCGGCGAGGCGATCGCCCGGGGGCTCGCGCACAGGAAGGTGCCACAGCTTCTCGTCGCGCGCTCGGAAGAGAAGCTCGTCGCGCTCGCGGACGAACTCCGCTCCCTCTCGGGCGTCGCCGTCGAGGCGATCGTCCTCGACCTCGCTTCCGAGGGGGCCGCCGAGCGGCTCGCCGCCGCGACGGAAGGGGCCGGAAAGCCGATCGGGCTTCTGGTCAACAACGCCGCCTTCGGTTTCTACGGGCCGCAGGAGGAGCAGGAGCTCGAGCGAACTCTCCGGATGATCCGGCTGAACGTCGGGACGCTCGTCGAGCTGACGCATCGGCTGGTCACGCCGATGTGCGCGCGGGGCGTTGGATACGTTCTCAACGTCGCCTCGACCGCGGCGTTCCTTCCGGTGCCGTACATGACGGTCTACGCCGCGACGAAGGCGTTCGTCCTCTCGTATTCGCAGGCGCTCCACGAGGAGCTGAGAGGCCGGGGAGTCGTCGTGACGGCGCTCTGCCCCGGGACGACCCGGACCGACTTCCACCGCGTCGCAGGGCTGGCGCCGGGGGCGAGCAACCCCTTCCCGTCCCTGTCGGCGGAGACGGTGGCCGAGGCCGGCATCCGAGGCCTCGAACGCGGCAAGGCGATCGTCGTCCCGAACCTCTTCGATTCCGCCTGGATCCTCACGGGACGCTTCGTCCCGAGGACCCTCCCGCCCCGGATCGGCGCAGCGGTCTTCTCCCGGCTGAGACGCGCGAAGCCGGTCTGAG
>CALBDV010000106.1 GCA_937927565.1 uncultured Holophagales bacterium | reverse complement strand
AGGTATCTCGGCTCGTATTCGATCAGGAGAATCGTCTTCGCCATACGTCGTGGGGCCTGTGGCCCGGTCCCCCCCGCACTCCGAAGTCTCCTCCGGAAAGTCACCTATTATCGCCCCGGAAGTGGGCCTGTCAACGACGTTTACCGGCACGGACGAGCTGTCCGGACGCGCCTCGCGAGCTTATGACGTTCGTGTTCTCGGCTGCAAGGTCAGCCAGATCGAGGCGGACCACCTGGCCCGGATTCTCGAGACCTCGGGCCTTTCCAGAGTGCGTCCCGGAGAGACCGCCGACATCCTGGTCCTCCACGCCTGTACCGTAACGGAACGTGCCGATCGGGACGCGTTCCGGTTGATGCGGCGCCTCCGCCGTGAGTACCCCGCCGCACTCCTGGCGGTGACGGGATGTCTCGCCGAGCGGGACCCGGACGGCCTCGCTCGGCGCCCCGAGGTCGATCTCGTCGCGGGGCACGGGTCGTCGGCCGCTCTCGTCCGCCTGATCGAAGAGGTGCGCGCAGGGCTCCTCCCCGGGAAGATCGCCGCGCTCGGCGTTTCCCCCGGCGAGGTCCTTCGCTCGCCCCTCGCGTGGACCACGGGACCGGGCCGCACGCGTGCGTTCCTGAAGGTCCAGGACGGATGCAGCCGTCGTTGTGCCTTCTGCATCGTCCCGTCGCTCCGCGGGGACGAACGGAGCGCCCCTTCTGCAGAGGTCGAGGAGGCGATCCACGCCCTCGGTGCGCAGGGGGTCCCCGAGGTCGTCCTCTGCGGCGTTCATCTCGCGGCGTTCGGGGGGCGGGGAGAGAGCCTCGTGGCGCTCCTCGAGAGACTCGAGTCCCGCCCTCCGGCATGCCGGGTCCGGCTTTCCTCGCTCGAGCCGATGGAGGCGGGCGAAGCCCTGGTCGACCTCGTCGCCGCCGGAAGCGTCGTCGTTCCCCACCTCCACCTCCCCCTCCAGTCCGGCTCCGACGCCGTCCTGCGCCGGATGAGACGCGGAATGACGACCGTCCGCTTCCGCACGCTCCTGAACCGCGCCTGGCGAGGAAACCCGCGATTCCACCTCGCGACCGACGTCATTGCGGGCTTTCCCGGAGAGACGGACGCCGAGTTCTCCGAGACGGAGGCGCTCCTGCGAGACCTCCCCCTCGCCTCGCTCCACGTCTTTCCGTTCTCGCCCCGTTCCGGCACCTTCGCCGCGGGGCTCGCCGCGACGGACGGCGTGCCGCGGGCCGTGGTGGCCCGGCGGGCCGCACGCCTGCGCGACCTCGACGCGGGGATTCGCCGCAGCTTTGCCCGGTCCCACGACGGACGCCACGCCGACCTCATCTCCCTCAACGGGGGCGTCGGCCTCACCGAGACCTACGTCGAGGCCGTGCTGTCGACGGGATGCCCTCCGGCAGGGAGCCGCTTCCGGGCCCGTCTTGCGCTCCTGTCCGACGGGACCCTGGCGGCCCACCCGGCAACCCGGCCTCCTGATAGACTTCAGGGCTTCTAAATCCCGGCCCCAGCGGCCCGAATTCCTCGAGGTGAGCCATGTCCGGTCACAGCAAGTGGAGCACGATCAAGCACAAGAAGGGCGCCGCCGATGCCAAGCGGGGCCGGCTCTTCACGAAGCTGATCAAGGAAATCACGATGTCCGCCAAGGTCGGCGGCGGCGTCATCGACTCGAACCCGCGGCTTCGAAGCGCGGTCCTCGCCGCCAAGAAGGCCTCGATGCCGTCGGACAACATCGACAAGGCGATCAAGCGGGGGACGGGCGAGCTCGAGGGTGTCACCTACGAGGAAATCACCTACGAAGGCTACGGGCCCGGAGGCGCCGCGATCCTGATCGAGGCGATGACCGACAACAAGAACCGGACGACCGCCGAGGTCCGCCACCTCCTCTCGAAGTACGGCGGGAACCTGGGAGCGACCGGATCGGTCGCGTTCCAGTTCTCGAAGAAGGGCTACATCGCCGTCGAGAAGAACGCCGCCTCCGAGGACGCGCTCATGGAAGCGGCGCTCGAAGCCGGCGCCGAGGACTTCCAGGCCGAGGATTCCGACGTCTTCGAGATCATCACCGACCTGGCCTCCTTCGAGACGGTGAAGGCGCAGCTCGAGGCGAAGAAGTTCGTGCTCCAGACCGCCGAGCTCCAGATGATCCCGTCGACGATGGTCGCCGTCGGCGAGAAGGCCCCGGCGCTCCTGAAGCTCCTCGACATGCTCGAGGACAACGACGACGTCCAGAAGGTCTGGTCGAGCGGCGACATCGACGACCAGTACCTCGAGGACGCCTGAGCGCTTCCCGGGGGGCGCTGTTCGCCGCCCCCCGGACCCCCGACTGCGAGGCAAGGTACGTGCGGTCGAATCCCTCTCACGCTCTGAGCCCCGCCCGGCGGTGAGGATCCTCGGCGTCGACCCGGGGAGCCGCGCCGCCGGCTGGGCCCTCGTCACCTTCGACGGACCGCCCCGGCTCGTGGCTGCCGGGGTCCTGCGCCCCGCCACGAACACGTCGTTCGCCGAGAGGCTCCTCGCGATCCACGACGGCCTCCTCTCCGTCGTCGTGCGCGAGCGTCCCGACGAGGCGGCCGTGGAACGGGTCTTCTCGGGCGTCAACCCCCAGAGCCTCATCACGCTCGGCGAGGCACGGGGTGTCCTTCTCCTCGCCCTCGCCCGCGCAGCGGTTCCGATCCACGAGGTCACGCCCGCCGAGATCAAGAAGACCATCACCGGCACGGGCCAGGCCGAAAAGGAGCAGGTCCGCCGGATGGTCCTCTCCCTCCTCGGCTCTCCTTCGGGCTTCTCGCGCCTGGCGCTCGACGCTGCCGACGCGGCGGCGGCCGCCCTCACTCACGGGTTCCGGACGGCGGCCGGGAGGCGTGCCGCCCTCTCCTCGACCGCGCCTTCTCCCGTCCGGCGCCGCGTGGGCGGTTGAGCATCCGCGGGGCGGGTGCTATCGTCTCGCCTCGCGAGACTGTCCAGAAATGTCTTTCCAAGGCTCCCTCAAAGAACTCCCCCTTGCCGACATCGTGCAGCTCGTCGCTGTCTCGGGGAAGACCGGGATGTTCTCCCTGAACCGCGGTACCGAACAGGGCGCCGTCTACATCCAGAACGGTCAGATCACGCACGCGAAGGTGAACGACGTCGAGGGCGAGGACGCCATCTACGCCCTTGCGCTCTGGAATGAGGGTCAGTTCCAGTTCTCCGCCGGCATCGAACCTGACGGACGGACGATCACCCGCTCGAACACGAACCTCCTCATGGAGGCGGCGCGGCGGAGCGACGAGTGGAAGATCCTCTCGAAGAAGATCCCCTCGACCGAATCCGTTCCCCAGCTCGTCTGCCGGGAAGGGCTGAGCGAGCCGGTGACCCTGACGCCGATGGAGTGGCTCGTCGTCACGGGGATCGACGGTTTCAAGTCCATCGAGGAGATCGCCCGGGCGACGCGTATTTCGGCCTTCGACGTCGCCAAGACGCTCTACGGCCTCATCACCGCAGACCTCGTGGGGATCCGGTCGAAGGTCGACGTCAGGGCGGCGTCCGCTCCTGCGCCTCCGGCCGCAGCGCCCGTCCCTTCGGCAGCCGGTCCCGTGGTCACGACGCACAGCGGCGTGTTCAACGCGGTCACTCGCGGCGACGAGCGCCGGAGCCTCCAGATCCTCTGCACGAAGGTGAAGCAGGAGGCCGAGAGCGCCGC
>CALBDV010000105.1 GCA_937927565.1 uncultured Holophagales bacterium | reverse complement strand
CCACGGGCTGGACGCGGTGACGCCGACGGCTGGTGCGGGCGAGCCGCCGAAGAGCCTCGATCCGAGCTGAGTCCGGGGACGGGATCCCTTCGGCCGTGCGGCGGGTCTTGCCCCAGCCGCTGCTGCGTGCCCGGGAGTTAGCCGCTAGACTGAAGCACTTCTCGTCCTCCAGGTAGATGGCACGGTTCTCGCTAAGCCCTAGTGGAATGGAGGGAACATGAAACCCCGACTCAGGATTCTGTCTCTGCTCGCACTGGCTGTGATGCTCCTTGCCGTTCCTCCCGCAGCCGCCCAGTACTCCGACAACCCCTGGGACGCCGACGAGCGCGACGATGGCATTCGCCAGTCCGTGGCCCGTGTCTCCTGGTTCCAGGGCGGAGTCTCGTTCAACCGGGGAGACGACCCGGACGACTGGCAGCCGGCCTCGATCAACTACCCGATGACGCTCGGCGACCGGATCTGGGCCGCACGTGACGGCCGTGCCGAGCTTCAGCTGCGCGGTGGCACGGTCTATCTCAGGTCCCAGTCGGAGCTGGCCGCGCTCGATCTGGCCCGGGACGTCAGGCAGCTCTCCCTCGGCCTGGGAACGGCGTCGTTCCGGATTCGCCGGATGGAGCGGGATGAGATCTTCGAGGTGGCAACCCCGAACGTGTCCGTGACCTTCGAGACTCCCGGCAGCTACCGGATCGACGTCGACGAGCAGGGCAACAGCCGAGTCTCCGTCATGCAGGGGCGGGCCTGGGCGGCGGCCGCCGGTGGAGAGGTCTCCCTGGAGCGTGGCGAGCAGATCCGCGTCTGGGGGATCGACCGCCCCGACTACGACGTCGTCCGGCTCCCCCGGCCCGACAGCTGGGACCGCTGGGTCGAGCAGCGCGCCAGGCGGTACCGGTCGGTCCGTTCCGCGTCGTACGTTCACCCCGACATCTACGGAATCGACGACCTCGATGCGCACGGGTCGTGGGAGAACAGCGCGGAGTACGGATACGTCTGGTACCCGAGGGGGATCGCCGCCGGCTGGGAGCCGTACCGATACGGACGCTGGATCTGGCGCGATCCGTGGGGCTGGACGTGGCTCTCCTCCGAGCCCTGGGGCTGGGCGCCGTACCACTACGGCCGCTGGGCCGTCGCGCGCGGCCGCTGGTGCTGGGTCCCCGTCGGGCCGAAGGCCCACTATCCGGGCTACGCGCCGGCCGTCGTCGGCTTCGTCGGAGGAGGGGCGGGCTGGTCCATCTCCGTCTCGGCGGGTGGTTTCGTCGGCTGGTTTCCGCTGGGACCCCGTGAACCTTTCGACCCGTGGTGGTACCACTCCCGTTCCAGGGCGAACGTCGCCAGCTTCAACTACGCCTATCGCGGACGGGTGACGGTCGTCTCCCGCGACGTCTTCGTTCGCGGAGGACGGGTCGAGCGCGACATCGTACGAGACACCCGGATCGTGAACGACGTTTCCCGGGCGCCCGTTCTTCGCGGACCGATCCCGGTCCTCCCGACGCGCGCGTCGATCCGTGTCAGCACGGTCGCCGTCGAGGGGCGCGCCGCAGCTCGGCCTCCGGAGCAGATCGGGCGACGCGAGGTCGTCACCCGCTCGATCCCGCCGCCGGCGCCCCCGTCCTTCGACCGGAAGCTCGAGGTGATTCGCGAAAGGGGAGGAGAGCCGGTGACGGCCGACGTGGCAGTCCGCCTTTCCTCTGAAGTCCGTCGCGGAGAGACGCGCGTTCAGCCGGTGAGGCCGGCGGGCGGGGATGGAGTCGTGCTGGCGCCCCGCAGCGAAGGCGCCACGACTCGCAAGCCGCAACCGTTGCCTCCGTCGGCCGAACGTCCCCGAGAGACCACCGCTCCCCCGGTCCGTCGTGACGAGGCCCCTCCCGCTCGCGTGCCGGAACCCCGGCGCGAGATCGTGCCGGAACCCCGGCCCGAAGCCGAGCCGGCGCCCCGGACGAATGAGCCGCGCC
>CALBDV010000104.1 GCA_937927565.1 uncultured Holophagales bacterium | reverse complement strand
GGCCTCTTGCTCTTCGCGCTGGCCGGATCGAATCCCCAGGCGTCCGTCAGCTTCCCCGTCGCCTCATCGACCGTGTACTCGAGCTCCCGTCCCTCGAAGTCGCGGATCTTCCACAGGCGCCCCGTGACGGACTTGTATTCGAGGGCGATGGCGCGCCCGAGATCGTCCTTCACGCCGACGAGACGGCCTCGGGCGTCGTGGAAGAACCGGTGCCGGTTTCCCTCGGGCCCCGAGAGGCTCTGCGCGCGGCGATCCTGGAAGGCGAGCTTGCGGCCGTGCTCGTCGAAAACGGTCATCGCACGGTCCGGCTCGACGAGGTAGTAGCGGCCGTCCTTGCCGAGGGTCAGGACAGAGACGACCCCGGCGGGACTGAAGAAGCTGCCGTCGACCGCCTCGAAGGTGAGCCTCCGCCCGGTTCCGTCGTAGTAATCGACATGGCCCGAGGGAAGCGGCCGGAGCCTCTCGAAGAGGGCCGAGTCCCAATTCCGCCCCAGCGGACCGTCGTGGAGAACCTGGCTCGCATAGGTGCGATCCGCGACGAAGGAGAGCTGGCGACCGGGAACCTCCGCGTCGACCGCGTCGAGGACGAGCTCGAGAGAGTGCGTCGAAACGCCGAGGACGCTGCTGTCGGAAAGGACGGGTCGCTGCCGGACCCCCGGCGTGAGATCCCCGCGCACGGACTCGACGACGACGCCCGCGGCGCGGAGATCCACCTCGGCGAGATGCGGAAGCTGGACCTTCAGAGACGGCGCGAGGGCGAGCCGGATACGGTCGCCCGACCAGAGCTCGAGGCGTTTGGCGGGCCCGGCGGGCGAAGCGTCCTCGGAGATGAGCCCGTCCTTCACGTCGGCCGCGACGTCGCAGTTGCGGCAGGCGAAGGGGTTGCGGTGACCGGCGAAGGTCGGGCGTCCGGTCTCCTCCGGCGTCCGCACGTACTCGAGCTGGGCGCGTGGGTCGGCCAGGACGACGATCGGGTCGGAGAGATAGCGGTTGAAGGCGGGCTGCGCCGGATCGTCGCTCTGGCGGCGGAGCGTGACGGCATTGCTTCGCTCCGCTGTGTAGCCGCTCTTCGGGAAGCCGGGCGCGGTCGGGAAGAGATCGAGGCCTTCCGGGCTCGTGGAGGTGACCTCGGCCTCCACGGTCGTTCCCGCTCCTCCTGGAAGGAAGGCGAGGACCCGGAAGTAGTCGGGGATGTAGGCGTCGTGGGCCGTACCGTCCTCGCGAGGGGGCCAGGGAGGCGTGTCCGAAGCCGGGTCGGCGATGCCGACGGATTCGAACGCGCTCTCCTTCGAGGGGTTCTCGACGCCGAGAGGGACGACGCGGGAGACGATCTCGAACGAGCCGTTCTGGTCCGTGTCGGCAACGGCGTAGAGCGGTGGCGCGGCGAGGGTGTAGGTGCCGAGAAGGCCCGCGGTGCCGGCCGTCTGGTTGGCTGCGGCGTAGGCGAAGCCGGTGTCGGGGTCGATCTCGACCGGGACGTTGGAGACGCCCGTGCGGGGATCTCCCGTGCCGAGCTGGAAGACGGCGACGAGGCGCGGATCGCTGGCGAGCCCCTCCGCCGTCTCGCCGCACGGATCGGAGACGTCGAAGACGCTCACGCCCTCTCCGGCATCCCCGACGTAGAGGAGCTTGCGCCGCGCGTCCACGGAGACGGTGAGGGCGCCTCCCTTCGTGTCGAGGCGGCCCACGATGCTCATCGACGCCGGGTCGGAGACGTCGACGACCCAGACGCCGTTCTCCCCGGCCGCGACGAAGGCGAGGTCCCGCGGAGACGCCTCACCGGACGGGTCTGCCGGCCACTGCACCGAGCAGGCACCGGCGTTCCGGGGCCGGGTCATTCCGGTCGCGACGGCGACACCGACGGCTCTTGCGACGCCGCTCCCGGCCCGCTTGAGCGGCAGGTGCCCGAGGAGCCCTGCAACGTGCTGCTCGCGGATCCTCACGCCGGGATCCGGACGAGCCCGAGCGAGAAGGTCGACGCTGAAAGCGGCGAGGCCGTATCCGTTGAGCGCTCCCACCACCCGGAACTCCTCGTGCGGCGCCTTCTTCTTCGGGATGACGACGGCGTCGGCGAGGGCGACGAGGCTCGTGATGGGCTGAAGGCCCAGGCCGTCGTAGCCCGGAGGCGGCGCGGCGAGCAGCTCGCAGGTCGGTCCGCTGGCGGTACAGCGCTGGAAGACGTCGCACTTCGAAGGCTGGCAGGGGAGGCCACCCCCGGAGCTCGTGCCGTCGTAGGCGAGGAGGAGCTTCGCTGTCTGGGAGGGATCGGTCGGAGAGGGAACCGAGGAATCTCCCGGCGCATAGACGGCCTCGAGGTCGACGATGGCGAGACCGTAGCCGAGGACGTCGACGACGGCGATCGAGAAGGTACCGAGCTCGAGCGCGAGGAGGTCGCCGCGGGAGACGCGAAGGAGCGACAGCGAGAGAGCGGCGCCCGGCTCGACGCGCTGCGACTTCGATTCGCCCGTCGTGACGTTCGTCAGCTTCACCATCCGCGGTCGGAGCGGATCGGGCCCGGCCGGAACGACACCGGAAAGGTCGTAGGGCAGGCGGACTCCGAACGGACTGCCGCTCGTGAAACCCCCGGGCGGATCCGTCCGTCCCGCCACCCACGTCTCCCTCTCGATCGGCTGGTGGAAGCTGACGCGTCTCGGGATTCCGCCAGCCGGGTACTCGGCGTTGTCGCCTCCGAGCTGCGTGGCGACGACGGCGGCTCCGGCCTCGTCGAGTCGATCTGCGCAACCCGTGCCTGGCAGGATGTCGAAGACCTTGAGGAAGCCGAATCCTTCCGTGCCGCCGCCGACGCAGACGAGGCGGCCAAAGGCGTCGAGCGCGAGGTCGCGGCCGGGTCCGGGAAGGGGTACCGAGGCGCACGGGCCCGCGAGGCTCCCCGACGGCGGTCGGCTGACGTCGCGCACCTTGATGTCGTTGCTCTCGCCGGTCTCGAAGAGGAGACCGCCGACCGCGAGGACCTTCCGGACGAAGCCGGTCGTCTCGGTCGCCACGGGTTCGGGAGCCGCGGAACCGAGCCCCACCTCGAACCGCGCCGTCATCGCCTTGCCGGGGCTACCGGTGTCGATGGCGCCTTCGACGCTCAGGATGTAGTTCCGGCCCCGCTCCAGGGGCGCTTCCGGAATCGCCGTGACCTGCCGCGTCGCGCCGTCGATCTCCTCCGGCTCGAACCGCAGCTCGACCGGACTCGCGCCGGAATCCGTGGGTGTGAGACGGATGACGTCGCCCCAGGCCGCGGAGGTGAGGCTCTTCACGAGCTTGTCGAAGCGGACGACGATGGGCGCTCCGACCGGCACGTCGGTGTTGTCGACGGCGAGAGAGAGGCGGTCGCCCACGGCCGCGACGATCTCGATCGCCGGGAACGAACCGTCGGGCCCCGCCGTCACGAAGATCAGCTCGCCGACACCCGGCTCCCCCGGCTCGAGGGAGACGTTCTGGAGCCGTACCCTCGCCCCGGGCGCGACCGCACCCGTAGCGCCGGTGAACGTCACGCGGACGCCCGCACCCGAGAACGTCGTCTCCGCCTGAATGCCGGGAGCGACGTCGGTCGGCTGGCTCTCGAGCACCGCCGCCGGCGCGAGGAAACGATGGACGAACGCCGGGCTTGCCGAAAGAACCGCAGGGGGCTCCGGGTCGGGACGGATCGGCGGGTCGACGGGCGTCACCTGGTTCGGGTCGGCGCCCGGCGTCACCTCGCCCTGGAACAGGGCAAGGCCCGAATCGACGTCGCGCAGCGTGAGGGTGAACGGCCGGCCTGCGGGCGTGACCAGGCGATAGAGGTTGCGCGTCAGGACCTCGGTCCCCGCGAAGACGAAGTCGCTCTCGCTCGAGGTGGCGTAGAGCGTGGCTCCGGAGAAGCTCCCCGCCACCACCGCCATGAGCGTCGCCGTGTTGTAGAGGGCGTACGTCCCCTTCTTCACGACACCGTCGAAGAACGTCGACGGGCGGTCGAACTGGCCGCCGCCAATGCCATCGAGCGGCCGCACGAGGGCGCCCGGCACGACGGTGAGGACCGACCGCGACGCGCCTGAGGCTCCGACGTCGACGATCGTCGCGAGCCCCTGCCGGGCGAGCGCCTGGAGCGCCTCTCCGCTTCGGTCGGTGACGAGGCGATCGCCGCTCCGGCTCAGGAGGTCGACCACCATGAGACGGTTCTCGCCGAAGACCTCGACGACCTGGGCGAGGAGGAACTGGTCGGTGGCGCCGCCCGGGGGAGGCGCCGCGAAGGAGAGGTCGAGACCGGCGCGCGCCGTGACGTTCTCTCCCCCAGCCTCCTCCATGCCGAGGGTGAAGGAGTCGATCCAGACGACGTCCCGCGGCGGCGTGACGAGGGCGTCGAGGCCCGCCTGCGGGAGGGCGGCGGTGGTGACGGTGACCGGCGCGGTGAAGGCACCTTGCGGAACGGAAAGGCGATAGCCGTCCGGCGTCTGCCACGTACCGCCACCGGCTCCGACGATCGCCGTCCGGCCCCCGTCGCCGGTGAAGGGGACCGGAGGAAGCGTCTGCTTCGTCCCGTTCGCCTTCTCGATCTCGATGCGGATCGCGTCGGTGGCGCGGGCGGCGAGCGTGAGGTGGAACGAGCCGTCGGAGAGGGCGTCGGTCGCAGCCGTCGCCTGCGTCGTGTCGTTGTACGCGACGACGTGGCAGCCGGGGCAGACGGAGCCGGGGCCACCGACGATCTCGACGGTCGGCGTCTGCGGATCGCCCGACGGAAGCCCGATGGTCACGAGCCACGGCTTGCCGTCGGGCGGCGTCAGGTCCTCCGTCGTGAACGTCGCGACGAAGTCGGCCGGCTCGCGCGTGACACGGTCGACGAGGCCGCGCCCGGCGAGGTCGCGCAGCGTCGAACGGAGAGTCAGGACGAGGTCCGTGTTCCCCGGGAGCGTTGCATCGGGAACGACGACGACGGAGCGCGCTCCGGGCGAAGCCTCGACACGCGCCGCCAACGCGACGGCGAGGCCGCCGTCCGTGAGGGCCGCGAGGACGACGCTCTCCGGCGTGATGGAGAGCGGATCGAGCGGCTCGGACAGCTCGACCGTGAAGCGCGAGTGGACGAGGACGACCGCCCCCGAGGCGGGCGCGACCGCCGTCACCCAGGGAGGCGTCGCGACGACACGCAGCTCGACGCCGAGGATCTCGGCACCCGGTGCCGGCGGCGTCACGGTGAGCGCCGCGAGGTCGCCCGTCGACGGCTCCACGGCACCGAGCGTCTCCGGCAGCGCCCGGATCGCCAGGGCAAAGAGCCCGTCGGCCTCCGTGACGCCGACGAGAGGCCAGCCGGCGACGCGAACGTCGAGGTTCGCCAGCGGCGTTCCGTCCAGGCCGAAGAGGCGCCCGGAGACGAACGCGAGCGGCTCCGCCGAAGCGACGAACGCATACGTCCCGTCTCCGCGGACGCCGGGCCACGGGAAGAGAGTGCGATCGATCGGGCGCGTCGCGAGCGTCGACGTCGCCTCGTCCCACGCCGCACGCGCGACCGGCCGTGGGACGACGAGCCCCGACCGCTCTTCGAGTGCGACGAGGAGGACGTCCTGGCCGGCGGGTGGCGGCGAGGCCAGCTCCACCGAGAGCGCCGCGGGAAGCGAGAAGGTCGCGCCGCCGGACCCGACGCGAACGCTGCCGAGAAGCGTGAACCCTTCGGGCATCGCCACCGGCAGGTCGGTTGGCGCCAGCGGCGTCAGCGTGACCGAGACCGGCTCTGCGACGGCGCCCGCCGGCATCCCGAGCGACCACCCCGACGGCCCCGACACCGTGCCGCCCGCGGGCGTCACGACCGTTCCCTGCCGAACCTCGAAGGGGAACTTCTTCACCGCGAACCGCTCCCAGCCGATGGAGAGCGCCACGCGCCGGGCGACGTCGCTCGCACGGACGAAGACCGAGAGGCCGGTCGTCCCGTCACCCCGCCGCTGTAGGAGGAGGTCCGCGAGGAACGAAGGCGCCGCGACGCTCGAGCCGTCGAGAAGAGTCAGCTCTTCCGTTACGAGGCACTGGATGGGGAAGCCCGACGGGACGGGCACAGGCGAGGAAACGGTCAGAGAGACCTCCGCCGTCTGCGAGGCGAGGACGTCGGCGGGCGAGGCGACGACCGTGGCCGACTCGAGCGGGTCGCTCGCAGGGAGAATCGTCCCTTCGAGGGGCGCACCCGGAGACGGTGCGGGGGGCGCCGTCGGAGACGGATCGGGAACGAAGACGGCCCAATCGCCGGTCCGAGACACGAACGCCTCGAGCGCCCCGTCGCCGGGTGAGGCCGCCCCTTCGGCAATCCAGACGAGGCCGGTCGCGTCGAGGCGCGCGAGGGTGAGGGGCGTGGTCGTGGAGGCGCCGTAGCGATCCGGGAGGGAGAGCGTGAGGGGCGCAGACGGAACGACTGGCTCTCCTGCAGCGTCGCTCAGCCGAAGATGAGCAGCACCGGCCACCGACCAGCCGAGCGGAGGCAGGACGGGGAGCCCCTGTGCGGATCGCTGCGTGAGCGTCGCGACCGTTCCCGGCGGAATCGAGCCCGCCGGCGCGAAGAGCGTGACCCGTCCGACGTTCGTGGCGGCGCCGGGCGTTCCGCCCTGTCCGCCCGCGGTAAAGAGCGTCCCGCCGTCCTTCGGCGTCGCCGTCGCCACCGGCGAAACGGGCGTCAGCCGTGCGTCGAAGAGCGTCTCCGACGGAGCCGTGCCCGTGGTCGCGACGACGGACGTCCGCCTCCAGGCGTCGAGATACCCGGGCGCGGAGAGCCGGACGAGCGCGTCGCCGTCGATCGCGGGAAGCGCGAAGAGACCCGAGACGGTGACCGACGCCTGAGGGAGCGGCTCCGCCAGGGCGACGCCGCCTGCCGCCAGGAGCGTGGCCGAGCCGGTCCCGAGGGGCCGCGACGTCGCGTCGTCGAAGAGCTCGCCGACGAGGACCGTGGCGACCGAGAGGGGCGCGAAGTCGCGTACGAACGGAACCAGCGCGTTTCCGGCGAAGTCGTGGACGCCCGACGAAAGGGCGAGGCTGAAGGCCAGCGCGCCCAGGTCCCTTCCCGGGGCCGTGACGGTCAGGACGAGCCCGTCGGCAGAAGGAGCGAGGGAAGCCGTGATCACCCCTCCGCTTCC
>CALBDV010000103.1 GCA_937927565.1 uncultured Holophagales bacterium | reverse complement strand
TCTACCTGCCCGTCGTCGTCCTCGTGGCGAACTCGTTCAACGCCTCGCGCTTCGGCGGGAGCTGGGAGGGCTTTACGCTCGAGTGGTACCGGAAGCTCGCCACGCAGCGCGAGATCTGGACGGCGCTGAAGAACACCCTGCTCGTCGCCGTCGCCGCGACGGCGGTCTCCACCGTCGTCGGGACGAGCGCCGCCTTCGCGCTCCACCGCTTCAGGACCCGGCTCCAGAAGGTCCACTACCTCCTCGTCTACACGCCGCTCGTGATCCCCGAGATCCTGATGGGAATGGGGCTCCTCCTCTTCTTCGTCACGATCGGCCTGAGGCTCGGCCTCCTCACCGTCGCGCTCTCGCACGTGACGTTCTGCATCAGCTACGTCGCCTTCGTCGTCCTCGGCCGCCTCCAGGACTTCGACTGGGGGCTCGTCGAGGCCGCCGAGGACCTCGGCGCGACGCCGTGGGCCGCCTTCCGCAAGGTCGTCCTGCCGAACCTCGCGCCCGGAATCGCCGCGGGGGCGCTCCTGGCCTTCACCCTCTCGATCGACGACTTCGTCATCACCTTCTTCACGTCTGGGCCCGGATCGACGACCCTCCCGGTCCGGATCTACAGCATGATCAAGCACGGCTCGCCCGCGCTGATCAACGCGCTCTCCACGATCCTTCTCGTCGTCACCTTCACCACGGTCTGGCTCAGCCAGCGCCTCACGAGGGAGAACCGATGAACCGTGCCGCCCGACTCGCCGCCGTCGCCGCCCTGATCGCCGCCCCGCTCCTCGCGCCCGGCTGCGGGAAGAAGGAGGCCGCCGCTCCTTCCGCCGGGGCCGCCGCGGGAGAGGTGCGGGAGCTGCACCTCTACACCTGGGCCGACTACGTCAAGCCCGAGCTCGTCGCCCGCTTCGAGAAGGAGCACAACGCCCGGGTCGTCATCGACACGTTCGACTCGAACGAGGCGATGTACGCCAAGCTCAAGGCCGGGGCCACGGGCTACGACCTGATCACGCCGTCGAGCTACATGGCGACCGTCCTCCACGGGCAGGGGCTCCTCCGGCCGATCGACCACGCGAAGGTCCCGAACCTCGCGAACGTCGACCCCGAGTACCTCAAGCTCGCGCTCGACCCGAAGATGGAGTTCAGCGTCCCCTACATGCTGACGAACACGGGCTTCGCCTATCTGAAGTCGAAGCTCGGCGACCTCGAGCCGACGTGGGCGGTCTTCGAACGGCCGGGGGCGAAGGGCCGGGCGACGATGCTGAACGACATGCGCGAGACGATCGGCGCCGCCCTGAAGTCGCTCGGCTACTCGCTCAACACGACCGACGACGCCCAGCTCGCCGCGGCACGCGACGTCGTCCTGCGCTGGAAGCGGAACCTCGCCAAGTTCGAGAACGAGCAGTACAAGACGGGCCTGGCTTCGGGCGAGTTCCTCCTCGTCCACGCCTACAACGGCGACGTCCTCCAGGTGATGCCCGAGAACCCCGACATCGCCTTCGCCGTGCCGAGGGAGGGGACCTCCATGGCGTGCGACGACTTCGTCGTCCCGAAGGACGCGAAGAACGCCGACCTCGCCCACGCGTACGTGAACTTCATGCACGACCCGGCCGCCGCGGCCGAGAACACGCAGCAGGTCCAGTTCCTCTGCCCGAACGCGCCGTCGTACGCGATGCTCCCGGCCGAGTACCGGGCCAACCCGGCGATCTTCATGGACCCCGCGATCCGCGCGAAGAGCGAGGTGATCCGCGACCTCGGCGCCGACAACGCGAAGTTCACGAAGGTCTGGGACGAGATCAAGGCGGCGAAGTAGGCGGGGCGGGCCGGCCCGGGGGCCGCGCGGAGGCCCGGCTGCGCACGGAGATTGCGTTTTCCGGGCCTCCCTTCCTTAGAATCCGCCCCGTTTGAAGACAGTCGCTCCCGGCTCGCGGGTCGGTCCGTATCAGGTCGTCTCGCTCCTCGGCGCCGGGGGGATGGGCGAGGTCTTTCGCGCCACCGACTCCAAGCTGAAGCGCGAGGTCGCGATCAAGGTCCTGCCCGAGACGCTCGCGGCGGACGCCGACCGCCTCGCGCGGTTCGAGCGCGAGGCGCAGCTGCTCGCCCAGCTGCAGCACCCGAACATCGCCTCGGTCTACGGCCTCGAGGAATCGGGCGGCGTCCGCGCCCTCGTCATGGAGCTCGTTGCGGGCGAGGACCTCTCCGAGCGCCTGAAGCGCGGGCCGCTCCCGCTCGACGAGGCCCTCGCCGTCGCCCGACAGATCGCCGAGGCGATGGAGGAGGCGCACGAGAAGGGGATCGTCCACCGCGACCTGAAGCCCGCGAACGTCAAGCTGACGCCGGACGGCAAGGTCAAGGTCCTCGACTTCGGCCTCGCCAAGGCGATGGATG
>CALBDV010000102.1 GCA_937927565.1 uncultured Holophagales bacterium | reverse complement strand
ATGAGGATGGCGGGCGTCTTCATGATCACGACCTCGACGCTCGCGATCCGGACCGGGATCTTCCCGCGCCCGACGGCCTTTCTCGGCTACGCCCTCGCACTCCTCCTCCTCCTCGGGAGCGGGCGGCTTCCCTGGGTCCCGATGGCGTTCCCTGCCTGGACTCTCCTCGTCAGCGTCCAGATCCTCGTCGCGAACTTCCGGCGCGGGTCCGCGCGCCCGTCCGGGACGCCATCCCGGTCGGCAGGCAGCTAAACTGTCGGCCAGATGAATCGCCTGCGCCGGCTTCTCCCCGCCGCCCTCGGCCTCTCCGTCGCCGCGTCCGTCCTCATGGCAAACGCCGCTTCGGCCCAGATGCCCTTCGCCCCCTTCGGGGCCCGGCAGGTCGCCCTCGGCGGAGCGAGCGTCGGCCTGGGCGACGACCCCGCGAGCTTCGTCGACAACCCGGCCCTGCTCACTCCCACCGCCAAGGCAGGGGCCGCCGCCTACGGCGAGCTGGCCACCGAGAGCGGCGGCTTCGTCCCGTTGCTGGAAGGGGTGACGGGATACGACCCGGTCGAGCTGGCAATGCCCGGCAATCCCGACGCGGCCTCCGTCCGCGCGAATCTCATGGCCCTCTCCGCTCCCGGCACGAGCGTCCTCGGCGACGGCCGGTCGGCGATCGCATCCACCATCAACGGCTGGGGGATCTTCATCGGTTCGACCAAGTGGAGTGCGGCCGTCGCCCGGCCCGATCTCGTCCACGTCGAGGCGGGGATCGACCCCGCGACGAGCTTCGCCTACAACGACTCCGTCATCGCCTTCCGAGCCCTTTCGGTCCAGGACTACGCAGTGTCGCGGGCGTTTCCCTTCTTCAACGGCAATTTCGTCATCGGCGTCACCGGCCGCTACAGCCGCGGGACGACCGGGATCAAGGAAGAGAGCGCCTTCACGACGGACATCGGGAGGCTCTCGACCTTCGTCAGGCGCGGGACGACCGGCAACGAGCGGACCAAGTCCCGCTACTCGTACGACGTGGGCGCCGTGATCAACATCGGAGCGCTGCGGCTCGGCGGCGTCATGAAGGGAGTCAACCGCCCGCAGTACCCGTTCAACGACGACGCCGCTCCGCCCGAAGATCGCGGGACGTCGGTCGTCGTGGGCCAGCAGTCGCGGGTCGGCGCCTCCTTCAAGATCCAGAGCCTCCGGATGCGAATCGCGGCCGACCTCGACCTGACCAAGAACGAGACGCTCGCGGCGGGACAGCTGAGCCGGAATGCCGGCGGCGGCGTCGAGTTCTTCTTCGGGAGCGTCGACATCAGGGGCGGCGTCACGGTGAACCTCGAGGCGCCCGACACCCCCTACGTCTACACGTTCGGGCTCGGCCTCGGGAGCCCCAAGGCGAAGCTGGACGTGGCGGCCATCTACCGCTCGAACGACGGCGCGTACGGCGGGGTCCTGACGACCCGCGTCGGCTTCTGACGGCGCGTCAGGTTCCCGGGACGATCCGCTCGACGGCCAGCGACCCGTCCTCGACGCCTCGGCGGATCGCGTCGGCCCAGCTGTCTGGAGCTTCGTCGACCGGCGGCGCATCGAGTGCGTCTCTCACGTACAGGTAGAAGAGCCTCCTGTAGGCGGCCCGGGCTTCGTCGCTCGTTCCCCCGCAGAAGAGCCTGCAGAAGCCGTCCGTCGGGTCTTCGGCGTCGCAGTGCGTCCCCCCGACGATCCTCACGTCGTCGCTCTCGAATCCCAGGTGCGCGAGGAGCTTCCGGACGCTCCCCCGCGAGTTGCACGCAGACGGCTCGGACCGAAGGCTGAGGACCCTCGTAACGGCCATCTTCCTCGCGGACTCGATCGTCCGCGGCCACGGGACGGCGTCGAGCAGGACGACGGCTTTCGCCTGGATCCCGTCAGCCGCCGCCTCGAAGGCCACCGCGCCGCCCGCGCTGTGCCCGGCGAGGGCGACCCGCTCCGGATCGACCAGGCCGAAGAGCGAATCGCCGGGGCTTGCGGAGCGGGCCCTCAGCCAGGCGACGTGGTCCCGCGTGTTCGCGACGTTCGCCAGCTGGGCACTCTCGCCACCGAGGAGGCTGACGAGGTTCGCAACGAGTACGACGACGCCCCTCTCGGCGAGAAAGCGCGACGTGCTCGCGTGGCGCCCCTTGCTCCGGGCGAATCCGTGGTCGAGGACCACCGCCGGCCAGGGAGGGCCCGGCAGAGCGGAGGACGGCCGGGGGACGTAGAGGTCGTACGGAATGCCGTCGCCTCGGCTCGTGGGTCGCCGCCCCGACTCGACGGCGACGTCGAAGCGCTGCGGACGAGGCGTAACCGCAGTGGCCGGAGAGGGATGAGCCGGAGCGCACGCCGGGAGGAGCGCCAGCAGGAAAGCGACCCTGACGAACCGACCGAGCCCCACGGAGCCCCTCCCTGCGGGCGGCGCGCCTGACTGGACCCGCCCCCCCTCGCGGGAGGAAGATACCCGATGGCCCGGTCCCTGCGGGACGGCGGCCAGGGGGCTTTTCATGGTGTCTCTCACGATCGGTTCCGGGGCGGCGGTCCGCATGCACGGCGAAGGGGCGCTCGGCGAGCAGCGGATCGCGAAGACGCGCAAGGCGCTCGAGCCCCTCCCCGACGCCCTCGAGGCCTTCCGGCGATTCCGTGCCGAGGCCCGTCTCCCCCTGGAGGTGACGACGTGATCGATCGCGCCGGGATCCTGGCCTGGCTGCGCGAGACCGACCCGAGCCGGCTCTCGCGGCTCTACCGCCGCGCGGACGCCGTGAGGCGCGAGCGCGTGGGCGACGAGGTCCACCTGCGCGGCCTCGTCGAGATCTCGAACCACTGCGTGCGACGCTGCGCCTACTGCGGCATCGCGGCCGCGAACGACGCGCTGCCCCGCTACCGGATGACGAAGGACGAGATCCTCTCCTGCGCGCAGACGGGGCAGCGCCTCGGCTACGGGTCCGTCGTCCTGCAGGCGGGCGAGGACTACGGCCTGACCCGAGGCTGGGTGTCCGACGTCGTGAGGGCGATCAGGGCTTCGACCGGCCTCGCCGTCACGCTCAGCCTGGGCGAACGGCCCGACGAGGACCTCGCCGCGTGGCGCGAAGCAGGCGCCGACCGCTACCTGCTCCGCTTCGAGACGTCGGACCCCGCGCTCTACGAGGCGATCCACCCTTCGACGCCGGACCGGCGCTCCGATCGCTTCGCGATCCTCGGCCGCCTCGCCGCCCTCGGGTACGAGGTCGGAAGCGGCATCCTCGTCGGGATCCCGGGCCAGACCTTCGAGAGCCTCGCCTCGGACATCCTCCTCTTCCGGGACATGGACCTCGACATGATCGGCGTCGGGCCGTACATCCCGCATCCGTCGACGCCGCTCGGGAAGGGTCTCTTCCCGTTGGCCCCGGAAGGCGAGCAGGTCCCGGGCGACGAGGAGACGACGACGAAGGTCGTCGCCCTCGCCCGCCTCGTCCGCCCCGACGCCAACATCCCGAGCACGACGGCCCTCGCGACGCTGGGACCCTCGTGGGGACGGGAACGCGGTCTCCTGCGCGGGGCCAACGTCGTCATGCCGAACCTGACTCCCCCGGCCTACCGTGCGCTCTACGAGATCTACCCCGGCAAGGCGTGCGTGTCGGAGACCGCGGAGGAGTGCGGCCGCTGCCTGCCGAACCGGATCCGGATGATCGGACGGGTGCCGGGAAAAGGGGCGGGCTCGCGGCGCAGCTCCGGGATGCCTGCGGTCCTGCAGGAGCTCCTGGCCTGATCGACGGCCTTCGCCGGGCGTCGGTCTGCGGTCCCGCGTGGACCCGCCCGCGCCGCTGCTACCATGCCCCCACCGGGAGGAGAGAAGTGATGAAGAGGACGGCCGGACGGCCCTGGGGCCACGTTGCACTCGCCTGTTTCCTGGCGGCGGCCGGCCCGGCGAGCGCGGACTTCGAGGACGACGTCGAGCGGGCCTGGGCGGGCGCCTGGGTCGTGGCGCGGGTGGAGATGTCCTCCGACTGCCTGGGCATCTACAACAACAACGAGGTCCGCGGCCGGCTCAGCTCGAGCAAGGGGAGCCGGCGGTTCGCCGAGGGCGAGCTCGCCCGCGTGGACAAGGTCAACGTGAAGTCCGACCGCGTCGACCTCTACCTCTCCGTCGCCGAGCCGGTCCTCGTGCCTCGCACGGACGGGCCCTTCACCCTCTACGACGAACGCTCCTGCCGCGTCCAGTTCATGGTCGACGTGCCCCGCGAGGTGATCAAGGGCCGCCGACTGGACGACGTCGGCGCGGCGCTGCTCGAGGTCGTGGAGCGCCACGAGAGCGAGACGGCCGCACGCCGGTCCCGCGCCTGGAACGGGCGCGAGCGCGACCCGTACCCGCGCGACTACGAGGAGACCCTCGCCCG
>CALBDV010000101.1 GCA_937927565.1 uncultured Holophagales bacterium | reverse complement strand
CATGGGGCCGCTGTACTTGTAGTCGAGCTTGACCGTCCGGTCGACCTGCTTCTCGATCGAGATGTCCATGTAGTCGTAGGCCGCTCCGATCCCGACGTTCTTCCAGGGGTAGTAGTCGAGCCCCGCCCTCCACTGCAGCGAGCTGGCCTTCACGTTGTCGATGGTGGCTCCGGAGCCCCTGATCCGAGCGGTGGCGAGGAAGCCGGGAAGGAGCGTGTACCGGAGCTGGGCTCCGATCGCCGGCACCGGGGCGGTCAGGCTCCGGTCCTCGCTGGAGAAGGACCCGCCGGTGGATCCGCCTCCTCCGGAGACCGTCCCTGTTCCCTCGAACTGGGTCTTGTTGAAGAGCGCCGTGAGGCCGAGCTGCAGGCCGGCCTCGAACTCCGGCGTGTTCCAGAAGGAATAGCCGTAATACAGCTCAGCCAGCGAGACCTTGAGCTGCGAGTCGAGAGTCGCCCCAGCGTGGTAGACCGTGTCTCCGATCGTGATGTCGCGGTCGATGACGTGGTTCGCCTTCCGGTTCCACCCCGTGTACGCGAAGTCGAGCCGCGCATGCCGGCCGAAACGCCAGTAGCCGTCCGCCCGGAAATTGGCCTGGTTCGAGTCGAGGCCGAGGTCGTCCTCGAGGCTGACCTCGGTTCCCAGTCCCGTTGTCTCGGAGTCGATGCGAACCGTTGTCTCGAACTTCTGGAAGAAGCCGCCCAGGTCGAGGCGGAGCCGTTCGTCCATTCCCTTGACGGCGACCCAGTCCGACGAAGCCTGGGCTTCCCCTTGCCGGGCGCCGAGGAGCAGGAGAAGAACGGCTGCCGGGGCGACGAAAGCTATAGCGCGATGGGATCTCATAGATCCTTCCTTTCAGTTCGGGGGGACCCGTCTTCCGTGGCGGTCGTCGCCGGGAGTTGGGCACTTGTCCATGACCAGAATAAGGCTAGGCCGGTCCCGGAGGGAAGGAACTCGGGGAATCCCGAGGCACGCTGCTCGGAAATCACGTGCCTCACCCCGGGATCCGGGAAATGGGCAGGCTGGGGGATTTTCGGACGGGAGACCGGTACTTTTCCGAGGTCACAGCTCTGGAATGCCCCGCTAGCGTCCGGGCCGGATGAAGGGTACCGACTCCTCCGTGCGAAGACAGCCCGCCGTTTCGCCGGCGGCCAGCGTGCCGGTGCGGGCGCAGTTCGACTCCTGGACCCGGATGTTCGAGGCGATCGAGGACCTGCGCCTCGACACGTACATCGTGTCGCGCGAGAGCCGGCCCTGGCAGCTCGACTCCTACCGGCTGGGCGACGGACTCCTCCAGCACGGTGTCGACGGTGCACCGCACGTCTCCGCGGGACGGCTCGCTCCCGACCGGGTCGTCTACCTCTTGGCGGGCGGATCGTTCTCCGGCCGTTTCTGCGACGGGCACGAGCTCGACGCCGGCTCGTTCTACCGATGGGGCCCCGGCGCGGACGTCTCGCTGCACGCCCGGCGGCCGGGCGAGTGGTTCGCCCTTTCCGCCACCCCCGAAGCCGAGGCCCGCGCCGCCGCGGCGGTCTCGGCAGGCGGGACGGAAGGACCGCGTCTCTCCACGGGCCTCGTGAAGGCGTCTCCCGACGGGATGGCGGCCCTGCGAAGGCTCCTCGACGAGGCAGCAACCCTCTTCGATCGGGCGGGAGCGTCGGGAATCCCGGAGCAGGCGACCCGGCAGCTCGGCGAGGAGCTCCTCGGCGCGGTCGTCCGTCTCTCGATCGAGACTCCTGTGCCCTGCCGGCCGTCACGGGGCGCGAGGGTCGACCGGGGCCTCGTCGTCCGGCGGGTCGAGGGAATCTTCGCAGCGACGTCATCGGGGCCCGTCTACGTCTCGTCGCTCTCGGAGGCGCTCGGAATCCCGGAGCGGACGCTTCGCCACGTCCTCGCGGAACAGTACGGGGAAGGCCCCACGAGGCTGCTCCGGAGCCGGCGGCTCTGTCAGGTATACAGGGCCCTTCTCGACGCACCCGTGGGAGCCCACGTCGCCGGGATCGCGGAGAGCTTCGGGTTCCGGCACCTCGGGCAGTTCGCCGCGGACTACCGGGAGCTCTTCGGCGAGCTCCCCTCGGAGACGATCCGGCGGGCTCCATCCCGGGGAGGCGAGCTGACGGGCCTCTCACAGCGCTGGCGCCACGGGCCTCCCGCCGTCGAGATGCTCCCAGCCTGCTGATGGGACGGACGCCTCAGAGCTCGACGAGGCCGTGCTTGATGGCGAAGTGGGTCAGCTCGGCGTTGGTGCGAAGGCCCAGCGTCTCCATGATCTGGTACTTGTGAAACTCCACCGTCCTCGCCGAGATCGTCAGGCTCGAGGCGATCTCCTTGGCGGAACGCCCCTCCGCCAGGAGCTGGAGGACCTGCCGCTGGCGCGGCGTGAGGGAAGCGACAGGGTCGGCGGCTCTCTCCGGCCCCTCCTTCATGGAATCCAGGACCTCGCCCGCGAGCTGGGGCGTGAGGTAGGTCTTTCCCGCGAGCGCGGCGCGGATCGCGGTGACGAGCTCGGCCGGCGCGGAGTGCTTGAGGACGAAGCCCGACGCCCCGGCGTCGAGCGCGCGCCGCGCGTACGCGACGTCCCGGTGCATCGTGAGGAAGACGACGGGGACCCGGTCGCCCTCCTGCCGGAGCTGCACCAGGGCCTCGATGCCGTTCAGGTGGGGCATGGC
>CALBDV010000100.1 GCA_937927565.1 uncultured Holophagales bacterium | reverse complement strand
AGTTCCCGACGTCAAGAAAGCCCCCCTGCTGTACCCGGACGTGGTCCGGGTCCTCATCGCACGTCTCGGTGAGGCGGCCCTCCCCGGTGGCAAGGTGGTCTTCAGCCCGGCGGCCCTCGAGAACGTCTTCGAACCGGAGTTCCCGGGCCTGCCCTCGATCGAAGGTGTCGGGGTGGCGGAGAGCTGGGCGGGAGTGGTGACGAAGCTTCCCATGGGAGATCGGATACTGGCGCACTTGGAAACGCTCGGCGGTCACGACGTGGCCGATCTTTCCGCCCTCGGGCGGGTCCTCTGGCTCTACTTCATCGGCGAGGCCGACTTCGAGACGGGGACAATTCGGGACTCGCGCTCGATTCCGTTGATCCCGAAGGACGGCCCGGCACCGCTCTTCGCCGACGAAACCGTCTACGCGGACGTCCGGTCCGGGCGTGCGTCCGTCCGGCGCCTCGCCACGCTTCAGCGATTCGTCAAGGCCTACGCCGGGTCGTCTCCGGCGACGCATCCGGAGAAGAGCGTGGAGTCCCTGCTCGGGCAGGCCGCTTCAACCTGGGCCCGCCGCTGCTGGGGCGGCCAGGTCCTTCCGATGGGGCACGCGTCCGCTGTGCAGGAGACGCACGCCGTGACGGGCGTCCGCGTCACGCTCCATCGGGACCGGAAATAGAGGGGGGTTGGAATGAAGTGCTCCGACTGCGGGTTCGACGTTTCCGAGCTGAGCCTCAGAGTCGAGATGACCCGGGCGCGGATCGAAGACGGGCAGATCGTCCTGCATTGCCCCTTCTGCCCCGGGGCGCTCAACCTGGACCTGAAGAAGGAAGGCGTCTTCCTGTTCAAGGACCCGGTCGACAACCGGGACCGGATCTACCGGTGGAGGGGCGAGGGCGCCTCCGCCCTTCTCGACAGCGAGATTCGCAAGGGCAGGCTGATCATCCAACTCGACGCCCGTGACCTGCGCACGCTCAGCATGAAGGACATCTGCTATCCGAAGGTTCCGGTGTTCCGGAACCGGACGGACGGCGGCTACTCCGCTCCGCGCAGCCCGGTCCAGAAGAAGTTCCTGGACCTTGTCAACCTCGACGAGATCCCGACGCCGACTTTCCGGGAGGATCGCGGCGAGTACGAGACGGAGGTCTTTATCAGGGGAATCGAGCGGAGGGAGCGCTACCGGTGTCCTGCGCTCGTCCTCGATCCTCGAGGTCAGGCTAGCGACGCCGGGCCGCTGATCGGCGAGTCCTATCTGGCTTACTGGCCCAACATCCGTTTCCAGGAGTGGAATCGTTTCTTCTTGCGTTTCGGCGGGCGAGGTTCGGGGGTCTTCGGCGAGGGCACGAGCCGCAAGACCCCGAAGGTCGCCGCTTGGGCGAAGAAGTCCACGAAGGACACGAAACCTACCTGGGTCACGCTCTCCCGTGGAGATCTGGAGGATGGCGACCTTCTCGCGTGCGTGGAAAGCCGGCCGCGTTGGCTATCGGTCGAGTACGAGAACGCGGCGGGGGAGCCGATCGGTGGGGGAATCTGGGAGATAACGCCTCCCGGAGCGGCCGACCGTTACCCGTCCCAGGAGCTTGTGAAGGGGGTCGGGGTTGACTTCGGGACGTCAAACACGTTCGTAGCCTTCACCCAAGGGGAGCCGGAGCCTCTGAAGCTTGCGGACTGCACGGCCTTCGTCTTCGAGGACAAGGACCTCTTCACGCCCACGCACGTCCCTGACACGTGGCCTCCTGCTCGCGGATTCGGACGCATGGGCAGCCTCCTGCCGTCGGAGCTCCTGACGAGGCGAACGCTCGAGGCGCTCAGCACCCGCTTGGCGGAGATCGACCAATGGCGGCCGGTCGTGGACTTTGGGATTCCGACGGCCACGGGCGACCTGTCGTACGACGAGAAGCAACACGTCATCGGCGAGTTCAAGTGGCAGGAATCTGTGACGAGCGATCTCTTCCGAGGTGCCTACCGGGAGCTCCAGCAGCTCTACCTCGAGTTCCTGCTGCTCGTGATCTGCGCCGAGCTTGCGCATGCCAGCAAGATTCAGGGAACGCTGAGCATCAAGTTTTCGTATCCCCTGGCCTTCAGCGAGGACGAGAAGGCCGGCCTGACTGAGGTCGTTGCGAACGCGGCCAAGGCAGTCACGAGTCAGACGGGCGTGAAGCTTAACGCGACTCTCGAGGTCGACGAGGCGCAGGCGGCCGCGCAGCGGGTCATGACGATCGACGCCGAGGCGTCCCTCTACGTTGACATCGGTGGGGGCTCCACGGACGTCGCGCTCCTCGTCCGGCGAGAGAGAAACGGCGCGCCTTTCCGCGAGTACAAGTATATCGACAGCGTTCGCTACGCGGGGGCGGCCCTGCTGAACGCTTTGAATGCCGGTAAGTGCCTCCAGGCTGACCTGCCGAAGTTCCGTCGCTTGCTTCGCGAAGAGGGCGACGTAATGCGGCTCAAGAAGCGCGGAACGGTCTTCCTTCCCAGCAAGCTCGACCTCACGACTCGCAAGACGGGCTTTTTTTACTCCTTCCTTCTCGAGTACGTGGCGCGTCTGATCGCGGCTCACATCGTCACGGGGGAGTGGGAAGCGGGACGGGACCCGCGCGAGGTCGAGGCCATCCGCTCCCAGCCGGACGGCTACAGGATCGCCCTCTACCCGTTCGGAAACGGCTGGGGCTTCGGCGAGTTCATCACCGAGCGCTACCCCCGGAGGCGGTTCGCCTCCGATCTCACGGAAAGGGTCGGGGAGATCGTCCGCGAGTGGTCCGAGGCCAGGGAGAAGACGGCCGAGGGCGAGGCACCCGCCGACCCTCCCCGCGTGAAGGTCATGCCACTGGACCTCGGAGACAACGACCCGAAGAGCGTCGTAGCCATGGGTCTCTTGGGCCAGCTCTCCGGCCAGGGAGCGGACGAGCGGGGAGACTGGGGCCGGTACCGGACGATCGTGGGATGGACGACCCAGGTCGGAAGATACCGGCGCGTTGCCTGGCACGCGCCGATCGCGGGCGACGGCATCCCGCCGACGACCAAGGGTACAGAACGGGAGGAGCGGATTGCCGCGCGGGCCGAGCTGGACTGCCCGGACGGCGAGGCTCCGATGTTCCCCAGGGCCCTGGAGCTCTACTCACCCCATCAGCTGGACCCCGGTCTGGCACGCACGAGGCGGAAGTTGGTCGCGTGCCTGCCGCTGGATCCCCAGGGAGGATGGTTCCTGAGAAGCCCCCTACACGTCATGCTCGAAGAACTCTTCAAGCCCGATCTCGAGAGGATCTCCTGAGATGTGTGAGCACCTGAACGACCTCGGCCTCGGCTACATCGGGATCTTTTGCATCTACTGTGGCAAGGCGGTCCAGGATGTCACGGCGGTGGACGGGCAACTTGTCCTTCGCCGGGAGGGGCAGCCGGGTACTGACCGTTACCTCGCAGTCGTCAAAGACGGGTACCAGAAGGAGATCTCCGCCGCGGCGATCGACCGGGGAACGGTAGCCGTGAGATTCGCCGGCGGCGGCCAGCGTTACGAGGTCGCCGCCCTCGGGCTCGTAAAAGCGATCCAGGCGGGAGAAGAAATGCTCGAGATCACGGAGGCGGCTCGATGAGCCGCCCGCGGTGGCGGGCGCGCCGGGCCTTCGAACTGCTGGTTGCGGCGATCCTCCCTGTCGCCACGGTGACGTTCGCTGCCGAAGCGGCGAATCCGACGGGGAACGAGCCGCCGGCCCCCTGCGTATCGCGCCCGACATCGGGGGCTCCGATGCTGAAGGCGTCTGGAGCGCTCGTCGTCACGGACGTGTCGGGGAGCATGCGGGGTTTCGCTTCGTCGAAGTCGACCCGCCTCTATACTCTTCACGACAGCGTAGACCGGGCAATTCGGAAGTCGCTCGAGGCTTCGAGCCGAAAGGGCGAGATCAGGCGCTGCATCCTAGGGGAAACGCTCGACTGCCAGACCGCGGTCCCGCTGTCGGGATTCGACTCGGCGGCGACGTACAAGGCAAAGGAAAGCCGGCTGGACCTTTTCATCTCCCAGGGCGCCTCTTCGATCGCCCCCGCCGCTCAGGCGGCCACCAGCGAGAAACCCAGGGACCTGCTGGACGAGAACCTGGTGTCGGTCCTCGTGACCGACGGCATGCAGGTGCAGCAGGGAGGGGCCGACGCCGGCCCCTGCCTCGGCGGAGCCGACCCTGAGTGCATGGTGTCTATTCTCAAGGCCCGCGTCGAGGCGGGATACGGAATCTGGATGACCCTTGTCTATCTGCCGTTCAATGGGGTCCACTTTGCCGAAAGGCCCCTCGACGACTCGCATTGGCGACGGGTCAAGGAGCACATAGAAAGCCTGTCGTCCGACGCGCGATTCGCCGGCCAGGAATTCTCCGCGAGTCGCGGGAGCGGTACGCCCTTCACGTCGTTCACGTTCAAGGGCGTCAAGCCCATCCTCCTGTTCGTTCTAACGCGCGATCCCGAGCTGGGCCGGCTCGTCGTCGGAAACCTGAAGGCCGGCCTGCAGAGAGAGAGAGTCCCGACGCCCGAGAAGGGCATCTTCGTCACCGAGCTTGCGCCGATGCCCGGAGAAGTGCGCCAGATCACGCACGTCGGGCTGAGACCAGGGGCCCCTTCGGAGGGGGTGCGGCCCATCGCCTCGAAGCGAACCGGCGGGTTCTTCGACTACCTCGTGGAGGTCGAGAGAGGCGCGTCCACGCCGCTTCGCCTGACCTGGAAGGGAGCGCCGACGCCGCTGCCGCAGGGCGCCGCCCGGTCGTGGTCCCTTGTGCCGCTTGGCGGAACGCTTCCGTCGGCAAATGTGGTCGTTCGCGCGACAGGAGCGGAGACCGTCGACCTGGACGTCAGCTCCGATCGGTTGAAACCTGGAGCGTTCTTCCAATGGCTGGGAGTCCAGTCGCGGATTGTCGTGAAAGACACCGGGACGTTCTGGGCGGACCTCAGCGCCGAGAACAACTTCGAGACTCCCGAGAAGCTCTATGGGCTGAGAGAGGTCGCCGACGGGATCCTCGGTGCGGCAACCCGCACGCCGACGACGGTCGACTGCCTGCGGGTTCGCGTCGAACGAAAGTAGGGTCCCTGTGGTCACCTTCGGTATCGACCTCGGCACGACGTTTTCGGCCATCGCTTATCAGCCGGAGACGGGCTCGCCTGTCACGCTCCCACTCGAGGGATCCGAGGTGACCATCCCGTCGGCCGTGCTCTTCCGTCCGGGCCGTCAGATCGTCGTCGGGAAGAGCGCGCTTGCCGAGAGCTGGCAGGAAGGGACGAAGCTGGTCCAGTTCGCCAAGCGGGAGATCGGCCTGAAGGGGAACCAGACCTGGGACTACGAAGACTGGACCTACCATCCGGAGGACATTTCGGCTCTCGTCCTGCGGAAGATCCGGGACACAGTCGGGTCGTCGCCCCCGGGGCCCGTGCGGGACGTCGTCGTCAGCCATCCGCAGTACTTTTGGATCTCCCAGAAGGACGCCACAAAGGAAGCCTGCCGGCTGGCGGGCCTCAATCCCGTGGCGACCATCTCGGAACCAAACGCCGCCGCGGTGTCCTGGGGCGCATACCGGCCCGGTGGAGGCCCGCCGTCGACGGTGATGGTGTTCGACCTCGGGGGCGGCACTTTCGACGTCTCCATCGTGCGCGTCTCCGACCGGACGTTCGAGTTCCTCGCCAACGGGGGGGATGCCCGGTTCGGTGGTGTCGACTGGGACGAGGTTCTCATCGACCTCGCCCGGGACGAGGTCCGGACCCTCGGAGACGAGCTCGACGAGATCTGCGAGCCCGAGCAGAAGGTGCAGCTCCAGCTGAAGGCGGCCGAGGTCAAGATCAACCTCTCGAGGTCGGATCAGACCCGGCTCGTCTTCGAGGCCGGGCCCCACACGGTCCGGATGCTCGTTACGAGAGCCGCGTTCGAGGCGCGAAGCCAGCACCTCGTCCGCCAGTGCGTCGATACCTGCCGGCAGGTCCTGGAGAAGTCCGCGCTCGAGTGGAAGGCCATCGACCGGGTCCTTCTCGTCGGTAGCTCCACGAAGATGCCGATGGTCCAGAGAGCGGTGGAGGCGGAGTTCGGCAGGAAGCCGGACATCGCCCCGAACCCCAAGCTCGACGTGGTCAA
>CALBDV010000099.1 GCA_937927565.1 uncultured Holophagales bacterium | reverse complement strand
AGGTGCTGGTCGAGGTGGCCGGGGCTGAAGGCGTCCCAGCCGTTCAGCTCGGTGATGACCCCGAGGTGGCAGAACCAGTACATCTGGAGCGCCTCGTGGAAGTCGCGCGGCGCCTCGGCCGGGACGCGCCGGCAGACGTCGGCGATCTTCAGCAGCTCGGCACGGCGGGCGGGATCGGGCTCCGTCGCGGCCTTCTCTTCGGCGAGCGCGGCGTGCCGTCCGGCAAGGAGGACGAGCGCCTCGCACGCGACATCCATCGCGAGGAGCTGCTCGCGCTTGTCGAGCGCCTCGGGGTCACGCTGGAAGTCGAGCGCAGCGATGGACGTGGCGACGTCCCTCCGGAAGCCGTTCATTCCCTTCCGGTAGACCTTGTCGTCGAGCACGGTGTGCCCGGGTGCCCGCTGCTCCATGAACTCGGTGTAGACGCCGGCGCCGTAAGCCTGGTGCCATTCGGGGGGAAGGAGCGGGAAGAGCTGGTCACGCAGCGAGCGGCCGCGCCAGTACGGGATCACGGTCTCCTCGTACGCCGCGAGGACGTCCGGCGCCACGCGGTACCAGGTCTTCGGCCGCGAGTCGAGGACGTGGAGGTCCTCGAGGCTGTGGCAGGTCAGCTCGGGGTACGTCGGCACGGCCTTTGGCACGGGGCCCCGCTCGCCGACGATCAGCTCGCCCTCGCCGAGGAAGAGCGTCTTCTTCGCGCAGAGGTAGTGGAACGAGCGGGCCCGCAGGAGCGGCGTCGAGAGGCGGCCGAAGTTGTCGCGGTAGAACTCCGTGAGGAGCAGGGCGCGCTCAGCCGAGATCGTCGGAACGGCGTCGAGGCTCTCCTGCCTCAGGCGGGTCGTGCGGGGGTTCATCGGCTCATCCTCCGATCGTGGTCTCGATGCCGGTGGGGGCGAAGAGGGCGGCGAGGGCCGCCATTCGGGCGGGCGTGGGGGATGGGACGTCCGCGAGCGCGGTTTCGGAGGACTCGGGGTCGGGCGGCGTTTCGCGCCGCCCGAGGCGCGTCCGCTTCCCGGTCGCGGTACGGTGGTACGGGAGGAGGCTCACCCGTCGAACCGAAGGCGTCCGCGCCGCCAGCTCCGCGGCGGCACCCACGCTCGCGTCGTCCTCGTTGACGCCGGGAATCACCGGGAGCCGGAGCCAGATCGGAGTTCCGGTCCGGCTCACCGCCCCGAGGTTCTCGAGGATCGGCGCGAGCGGGACGCCCGTGAGCGCGAGGTGTCGCCGGGGGTCGAGCGTCTTGACGTCCCAGAGAAGGAGGTCGGCACGCGCCGCGGCCGCAAGCGCCGTCTCGCGAGAGGCGAAGCCGCACGTGTCGATCGCCGCGTGGAGCCCCTCCCGCCGGCACGCCTCGAGGGCGGCGAGGAGGAACGCCGGCTGGGCGAGCGGCTCGCCGCCCGAGAAGGTGACGCCACCCCCCGATTCCTCGTAGACCGCCCGGTCTCGGAGGACTTCCGCGACGACCTCGGCGACGCTCATCGGGCGGCCGGCCACCTCGCGTGCCGTCGAAGGGCACGCCTCGACACACGCCCGGCAGGCCAGGCATCCGCCCCGTCCGAGAACGGACCCGGCGGGGAGAGGCCCATCGGGCCGCGGGCAGGCCGCCTCGCAGCTCCGGCAGCCGAGGCAACGCGAATCGGAGACGAGGACCTCCGGTGCGGGAGTGATTCCTTCCGGGTTGTGGCACCAGGGGCAGCGGAGCGGACAGCCCTTGAGAAAGACGGTCGTCCGGATGCCCGGGCCATCGTGGAACGAGCCCCTCTGCACGTTGAAAACCGTTCCCGTCGTCCCGTTTCGAAGGACCGCGCTCGACATTCCGGCTCCTCGCCGGGTACATCGTCGGACGAGTCGCGCGGGTCCGTCTTGTACGATTCCGGCAGCGTGGCCCTGCCTTCCGTACAACGACCCCGCCGGAACGCATCCCCGGTCGTTTCCGACCCGCTCGACGCGGCCCTCGGCGCCGCCGGCTTTGCCCTCGGCCTCTTCGACAGCCTCCCCGACGTCGTCTTCTTCGCGAAGGACACCGCGGGCCGCTACCGCGCCGTCAACGACACCCTCGTGAGACGTCTGGGCCGAAGAACGAAAACGGAGATCATCGGTCGCACCGCGCGCGATCTCTTTCCGGCACTGCTCGGGGAGCGATACCTCGAGCAGGACATCACCGTCTGCCGCACGGGGAAGCCGATCGACGACCTCCTCGAGCTCCACCTCTACCCCGACGGGCACGAGGGGTGGTGCGTCACGACGAAGGTCCCCTTGTGCGGCGAGACGGGCGATCTCATCGGCGTCGTCGGCACGTCCCGCGATGTTCGTCCGCCCGACCCCGGGAGCGGTTCGCTCGCGGGAATCGCCGAGGCGGTCCGGATCGTCCACGAACACCCTGGAAGGCCGCACCGCGTCGAGGAGCTCGCGCGTCGGGCGGGCCTCTCGCCCGACCGCTTCTCCCGGCGCGTCCGAGCCGTCTTCGGCCTCTCCGCCTCGCAGCTCGTCATCAAGGTGCGGATCGATGCGGCGCGACGGATGCTGCGCGAGTCGGAGGCCCCGATCGCGCGGGTCGCCCTCGCCTGCGGCTACTGCGACCAGAGCGCCTTCACCCGGCAGTTCAAGGCGGTGGCCGGGCTGACCCCCGCCCAGTACCGCGTCGTTTCCCCTTGACAACTCTGTAATGCAGAGTCATTCTCTCTCGCGATGGACCTGACGAACGCCCTCGACCGGATCGAGGAGATCCACGCCCAGATCGCGAAGGGCGAGGTCTTCCGGGGGTATCGGCCGATTCCGGTGGCCGCCGCCGGTGCGATCGGGCTCCTGGCCGGATGGCTTCAGCCCCGGGTCCTGCCCGCCGGCGACGACGGCACGGCGTTCCTCTGGTACTGGCTGTCGGTGGCCGCGTTGAACGTCGTGTTGATGGGCGTCGTCGTCGGTGCGGCTCACCTGAGGCAGCCGGACGCCTTCGCGCGACGCCACACGCTGCAGGTGGTGGGGCAGTTCGTGCCGTGCCTGGCCGCCGGGGCTGCGGTCAGCCTGACCCTTCCGGCGCTCGACCCGGGACTGGTCCGGCTCCTGCCGGGAATCTGGGCGCTCCTGCTCGGCCTCGGGGTCTTCGCCTCGCGTCCGTACCTGGCCCGCGCGACCGGCTGGGTGGCGCTCTTCTTCGTCTTCGCGGGCACCGCGCTCCTGGCGTTTCCGGTGAACGAGCTGAATCGTCTCGGCCTCGCGAACGGCGCGGTCTTCGGCGTCGGCCTCCTCGCCGCGGCGGTGGTCCTTCACCTCGACATCCCGAGGAGCGACCGTGGATAGCGATTCGGGCGAAGGCCGCTTCGCGTACGAGGGGCTCGATCGAGTCCTGCACGAGAAGGCGCGTCTCGGCATCCTCACGTCTCTCTCCACGCGGCCCGAAGGGCTTCTCTTCAACGACCTCCGGCGGCTTTGCGCCCTCACCGACGGCAACCTCAACCGCCACCTCGAGGTGCTCCAGGGCGCGGGCCTCGTCGAGATCTGGAAGAGGTTCGAGGGGCGACGGCCGCAGACGCTCGTGCGGCTGAGTGTCGAGGGGAGAAAGAGGTTCCTCGAGTATCTCGGCGAGCTCGAAAAGGTGCTGCACGACGCCAAAAAGGCCAGAGCGCTCGAGCGAGGCGAGGGCGCTCAGCCCGCGCTCAAGCCCGGCTGGAATCCTGCCTGAGAGATCTGTTCGGGACGACGATTCGCCGTCTTCAGATGCTTTGCAATCTAAAGTGCTTTCCAGTGGTGGAGAAGACATGAGAGACGAGCAGGCCCGGAAGGGCGGCGTCACGAGGCGGCAGGGCGAGAGCGGCGCCGTGCCGCGCCACGTGGCGGTGATCATGGACGGCAACGGACGGTGGGCGACGCGGCGCGGCCTGCCGCGGGCCGTCGGGCACCGGGCGGGAGCGCGGGCCGTCCGCCGCATCGTCGAGTCCGCCCGACGCCGGGGTATCGCCACCCTCACGCTCTTCGCCTTCTCGGCCGACAACTGGCGGCGCCCCGCGGCCGAAGTGGAGGCCCTCATGCGCCTCTTCGAACGGTATCTCGCTCGCGAGGCGCGCCGCTGCATGGAGAACGGAGTCCGTCTGAGAGTGATCGGCCGCCGCGACCGCCTCGGCGTTCCGCTCGTCCGCGCGATCGTCGCCGCCGAGGAGTCGACGACGGACGGCGAGGCGATGGAGCTGCGTATCGCGGTCGACTACTCGGGGCGCGACGCGATCCTCGAGGCGGTCGCGCTGCTCCCTCCTGGAATCCCACCGTCGAGGGAGGACCTTCTGGCCGCGCTCGGGTGTGCCGGGTGCGGCGGCTGGCCCGAGGTGGATCTTCTCGTGCGGACCGGAGGCGAGCACCGGATCAGCGACTTCCTCCTGTGGGAGAGCGCCTATGCGGAGGTGTGGTTCTCGGACCGGCTCTGGCCGGACGTCGACGACTCGGATCTCGCCGAGGCTCTCGCCTGGTTCTCGCGGCGCGAGCGGCGCTTCGGCGGCCTCCCGACGACCGCAGCCACCCTCACCCCCGTCTCGGGAGAGCCACGTGAAGAACCCGTCCACGCCGCGTGAGCTGCGCGAGGCCCCGCTGCTCGATCCGGGTCTGGGCCCCGGGCCACCCACGCCCCGCCTCGCCCTCCTCCTGAACCCCTTCTACCCGAAGGACCCGCACGCGAGCTTCGGGAAGCACGTCCTGACGCCGACGCTCGCTCTCACGAGCGTTGCCTCGGCGACGCCCGAGGGTTGGGAGGTGCAGCTCTGGGACGAGAACCTCCTTCAGGGGCCTCCGCCGCACGAGCCGTTTCCGCAGGTCGTCGGGATCACCGTCCACCTGACGTTCGCAGCGAGGGCCTACGCGCTCGCCCGCTGGTACCGAGAGCGGGGCGCGCTCGTCGTCCTCGGCGGCCTCCACGTCTCGGCCTGCCCGGAGGAGGCGGCCCCGCACGCGGACGCGATCGCGATCGGAGACGGCGTTCCGCTCTGGCCGCACATCCTGGCCGACGCGGAGAGCGGGCGCCTCGAGTCCGTCTACCGGGCCGACTTCCGCACACCGTACGCGGACGCCCCGCCGCCCCGGCGCGACCTCGTGCCGCGCGGGTCGTTCCTGACGACGGCGAGCCTCATGGCGACGCGCGGCTGCCACAACCGCTGCGACTTCTGCTACCTGTCGACGCGCGGCGTCCGCGTGCCCTGGAGCGTCAGGGAACCGGCCGACGTCGTCGCCGAGTGGCTCGCGACGGGCGAGCCCTACGCCGTCTTCCTCGACAACAACCTCGGCTCGGACCCGGAGCACCTGCGCCGCCTCTGCCGGGCGCTCGCGCCGCTCGAGCGGATCT
>CALBDV010000098.1 GCA_937927565.1 uncultured Holophagales bacterium | reverse complement strand
CTAGCCGGGCCTTGCGGGAGGCCCCCCTTCCACCCAGAATCCGCGGACGATGACGTCTCCCATCCCCTTCGGTACGGACGGTTGGCGGGCCAGGATCGGCCGCGACCTCACCTTCGAATCCGCCGCCCGCGTCGTCGACGCGGTCGCCGCGTGGAGCATCTCCCCCGCCAACGACGACCCGGGAAACGGCGTCACCCTCCCGATCGTCCACGACACCCGGTTCCTCTCCAGGGAGCTCGCCGCCGAGAGCGCTGCCCGCCTGGCGAGGAAGGGCTTCCGGATCCTCCTCTCCGACCGCCCGGTGCCTACGCCGTGCGCTTCCTGGCACGTGAAGGAGCGCGGGCTGCGCGGCGGCATCGCGATCACGGCCTCGCACAACCCCCCGGAATGGAACGGAGTCAAGTACAAGTCGTGGTTCGGCGGGAGCGCCACGGCCGCGACGTACGCGGCGATCGCCGCCTGCGCCGACGTCCCGCTCCCGGACCGGCCGGGAGGCGCCGTGGAGACGACGGACCTCCTCACCCCCTACGCCGCCGCCATCGCCGCCTGCGTCGACCTCGATGCAATCCGGCGCGCGGGCCTGAAGGTCCTCTGGGACCCGATGCACGGTGCGGCGGGAGACCTCCTTGCGTCGATCCTGGGCGAAGGGCACCCGACGCGGGTGACGACGATCCGGGCCGAGATCAACCCTTCCTTCGGCGGCGTCCACCCCGAACCGATTCCCGAGCACCTCGGGGCCACCGTCGCGCGCCTCGGCTCGGAGGGTTTCGACCTGGCGCTGGCCAGCGACGGGGACGGCGACCGGCTCGGCGTCCTCGCCCCCGACGGCACGTTCGTGACGCCCCATCGCATCCTCGCCCTGCTCGCCGAGAGCCTCGCGAGTCGCGGACGGATCGGCGGCGGCATCGCAAAGACCTTCTCCACGTCGCTCCTCGTCGACCGCGTCGCCGCCAGGCTCGGAGTCCCGCTCCACGTCACGCCAATCGGCTTCAAGTGGATCGCCGAGAAGATGCTCTCGGGCGAGGTCGGCATCGGCGGCGAGGAGTCGGGCGGGCTGGGCGTCTCCTTCTTCCTTCCGGAGCGGGACGGCGTCCTCTCCGCCCTCCTCGTCCTCGAGGCGGTGGCCCACTCGGGGCTCTCGTTCGAGGCGCTCCTGGCCCGCCAGGAGCGCGAATACGGGGCGTTCGCGTACGGTCGGCGCGACGTTCGGCTTCCGATGCCGGTCCTGCGGTCCTTCGTCGACGGCCTCCTGGCCGCGCCCCCCGGGCTCCGGGCAGGCGCCCGCGTCACTTCTGTCGAGACGCTCGACGGTGTGAAGCTCCTCCTCGGCGATCGCGGGTGGCTCCTCCACCGCCTCTCCGGGACCGAGCCGATCCTGCGCGTCTACGCGGAGCACGAGGACCCGGAGATGGTGAGGAAGCTCCTCTCCGAGACGGCCGAAGAGCTCGAAACGGTCCAGGCCTCGATCAGCACCCCGAGGCCGATCAGGCCTCTATGAGGACCCCGAGGCCGATCAGGCTTCGATCAGCACGAAGCCCGAACCAGAGACGCTGAGGACGGGCCCGCCGCCGAGGTCGGCGAGCGGGTCGGCGTCTTCAACCAGGTCGACCGCGACGTCACCGCCGTACCCGAGGAGCGACCGGGAAGCGAGAGTGAGCGGCGTCTCCGGGGTCACCTCGAGTCGGGCCGGCTCCGCCGACACGGAAAACGCGACGCTCCCGGTACCGAAGAGCTTCACGAAGGGAAGGGCAATCTGGCGCCGGAACTCGAACGCCGGATCCTCGCGCCAGGTGAGCGCCGCGTCGAATCCGAAAAGCCGGGCCGGGTCGGCCGACAGGAACTCGTTCCTCAGGTGGACGAGGTGGAGAGCCCGCTTCGGGTCGAGGAGGAGGACCCCGCCGTTCCCCGTGACGCGAACGAAGAAGCGGGCGAGCGCACCGGAAAGGCTGCCGTCGGCGACGAGCTCCGCAACTCCGGTACGGCCGGTCAGGGCAGTCCTTCGCACGAGAATCCCGCCCCGTGCGTCGGCAGCGACGAGGCCACCCGGACGAGCGGAGAACGCCGGAGGGGCCCCCGGCGCCATCGCCGGAGGAACCGTCGCAGCTGCCTTCCGTGGGCCGGGAGGAGCCTGGGTCGCGCTGGCCGGAGGGGGCTGCATGGGCAGGATTGCTGAGGCCGTCACCAATTCCTGCGGAGGTGCGAAAGGTGCGGGCGGCTCGACCGGCTCGATCGGCTGGGTGGCACGTTCCCGGCGAGCCGAAGAGTCGTCGAAGACCTCTTCCGGCTTGACGGTGGGAACCGGAGTGCCGGGAGAGGGCCAGGTCGACGCGGCCGCTCGCGCGGCACGGGTGATCGTGTCGTCTCCGTCGGACTCGACCTTCCGCTCGGAGCCGGCCGCCGCGAAGTGACGCTTCGCTTCGTCGAGACGCCCCTCGCGTTGAAGGATCAGCCCGACGGTCAGGTGCGCCTTGCGGTGCCCGGGGGCGAGGGCCAGGACGCGCTCCAGCGGCTCGCGCGCTTCGGCCCTTCCCGCCTTGAAGAGGATCAGCCCGAGATTGAACAGGAGCGGGACGGAGTCGGCGTGGGAGACGAGGAGTCCGCGGGTAGTCCGTTCCGCCTCCTCGAGGTGCCCCAGGTGGAACATCGCGAGCGCCAGGTTCGAGAGGACTTCCGGGTCGTTGGGCCGGAAACGGCGAGCTTCCTCGAACTCGCGCCGGGCATCGTCGTGGAGGCCCTTCCGCAGGTCCTCCTTGCCACGGTTCAGGTGGAGCAGAAAGAGACCGTGATCGAAGAAGGGTGCGCTCCGCGTCGGCTCGGAAGCGCGCGTGCTCATCGGTTCGCCGCGACGCGTCCGAGAACCGGCGAGCGGCCTCTCCTGGGGGGAACGTCGCCGAGGTTCGAGATCTGGAGGACACCGGCGCCACGGTGAAGCCGGACCGGCGACGAAGGGGCCTTTCGCGAGGATGCAGCCGCCATCCCCTTGAACCCGCCCGAGAGCATCGGCAGCGTGCCGCTTCCGCCGTAGACGAGCATGGCGCGCCGCACGTATTCCTGCGTCTCGGGGTAGGGCGGGACCCCGCGGTAGCGCTGCACCGCCCCTTCGCCGGCGTTGTAGGCGGCAAGGGTCCGGACGATGTCGCCGTCGAACATCCCGAGAAGGTCGGAGAGGTACGCCGTGCCGCCCCGGATGTTCTCGTGGGGGTCCCAGGAGTTCTGGACTCCGTACCGTCGCGCCGTGCCGGGCATCAGCTGCATCAGGCCGCGCGCCCCCTTCGGGGAAAGCGCCTTCGGGTTGAAGTTCGACTCGACGAGCATGACGCTCTTCACGAGACGCGGGTCGACCCGCTCGCGTTCTGCGTGCCGGCGGATCGCGTCGTCGAACGCCGTCGCCGCCTCGCGTCGCGCCAGAAGGAACGAGTCGGACGGCGACTTGCCGCCGATCCGCCAGCCGCTGCCGATGCTGTTGAAAATGACCGCGCCGCCGTCCGCCTTACGGATCAGCTTCACGTCCGCCCGCAGACTTCCCGGAACGAAGAGAAGTCCACCCGCGGCACAGAGCACGGCCCATCGCATCATGGCGGGACCAGTATAACGCCCGCACGCCTGTCTCAGGCCGCCCCTCCCAGCTTCTCCCGGACCCTGGCGAGTCCGGCCTCGAGGGCCGCGTCGATCTTCTCCGGGTCCTTCCCGCCGGCCTGCGCCAGGTCCGCCTTGCCTCCCCCTCTTCCGCCGACGACCGGCGCCATCGCCTTCGCGAGGTCGTCGGCCGAGACGCGGGAGACGAGGTCGGCCGTGACGGCTGCCAGCAGCGTGACTTTCCCCTCGGCTTCCGTGCCGAGGAGGACGACTCCGCTCTTCAGCTTGCCCCGAAAGGTATCGGCCAGGTTCCTCAGCTCGTTCACGGGAAGGGACGGAACGCGCCTCGCGAGGACCTTGAAACCGGCGACCTCGACGAGCCCATCGTCCTCCGAGGCGCCCGATCCCGCCCCGGAGCCCGAGGCGAGCTGGACCTTGAGCCTCGCGATCTCCTTCTCGCCGTCCCTGAGGCGGGCGAGGACCTCGCGCAGCTTGCCGGGAAGCTCCTCGGGCGGCACCTGGGCCAGCTCGGACAGCTCGCCGAGGAGATGCTCGTCGCGCGTCAGCCGTTCCACGGCCCCGAGAGACGTGATCGCCTCGATGCGTCGAACACCTGCGGCCAGGCCACGGTCGGAGAGGACCTTGAAGGCGCCGATCTCCCCGGTCCGGCCGACGTGACAGCCGCCGCAGAGCTCCGTCGAGACGCCGGGCACGTCGACGACGCGGACCCTCTCGCCGTACTTCTCGCCGAAGAACATCATCGCGCCCTTCGCCCGCGCCTCGTCCATCGAGGTCACTTCCTTGGAGACGGGCGCGTCCAGGAGGATCGCCTCGTTGACGAGCCGCTCGACCTCGAGGATCTCTGCCGCGGTCGTCGGGCGATTGGCGGCGTAGTCGAACCGGAGGCGGTCGGGTGCGACGAGGGACCCCATCTGTCGCACGGACTCGCCGAGGACCTTCCGGAGCGCCGCGTGCAGCAGGTGCGTGCCCGTGTGGTTCGCCTGGGTCCGTCGACGGGTCCACTCCGCGACCTCGAGCGTCAGCGTCGCCCCGAGCGCGAGCGTTCCCTCCTCGACCCGCACGTGGTGCTGGATGAAGCGCCCGCTCGCCGATTTCCGCGCGGACGTGACGGTCGCCCGGCCACCCGGCCAGACGATCGAACCGGTATCCGTGACCTGGCCGCCACCCTCGGGGTAGAAGACCGTGCGGTCGCTGACGAGGAGCCCCTCGCCTCCCGCCGGCAGCGCGTCGACCGGAGCCGGGACACCGCTGGAAAGTGAGAAGACTCCAAGCGCCCTGGCCCCTTCGAGCCGGACGAAATCGTCCTCCGGGTAGCCGGAGAAGGCGGTCTCCCAGGAGGCGTCGGCGAGCTCTTCCGGCAGGAGGGCGTCGTCGGCCTCGAACTTCGAGCCGGCCTTGGAGCGCTCGCGCGCCACCTCGAGCTCCTTCTCGAAGCCCGCGCGATCGACGGTCAAACCCTCGTCCTGCGCCAGCTCCTCGATCAGCTCGAGCGGAATGCCGTACGTGTCGTAGAAACGGAAGACGGCTGCGCCGGAGAGGCTCGTCTCCTCTTTCCGCCGAGCCTCGCTGATCGCCTCGCCGACGCGGTCGGCTCCCGCAGACATCGTCCGGGCGAAGCTGCGCTCCTCGGAGCGGACGAGCTCCCAGACTTCGCTCTTCAGCGTTCGGTGGGATTCGCCGAAGTAGATCCCCTCGAACACGTCGAAAACCGGCTCGACGAGACCGCAGAGCTCGGGCCCCTCGATGCCGAGGCGCCGCCCGTAGCGGGCCGCCCGGCGGAGGATCCGGCGCAGGACGTAGCCGCGCCCGGTATTGGCCGGCATGACGCCGTCGGCCATGAGCATCGTCGCGGCCCGCAGGTGGTCCGCGATCACGCGGAACGGGGCGTCTTCCGCGACCATCCCGCCGCGGTAGGTCTTCCCCGAGATCGCCTCGATCTTGTGGATCAGGGGAGTGAAGAGGTCGGTGTCGAAGTTGTTGTTCTTCCCCGTCAGGAGGGCCGTGATCCGCTCGAGCCCGGCGCCGGTGTCGACCGAGGGTTTCGGCAGGGGCGTCGTCTTCCCCTCGGCGTCCCGGTCGAACTGCATGAAGACGAGGTTCCAGATCTCCATGACCCGGTCGCCGCGCCCGTTCGGCGTGTCGTCTCCCGGTACGTGGGGTCCCTGGTCGACGTGGAGCTCCGAGCACGGGCCACAGGGCCCGGTGTCGCCCATCGACCAGAAGTTGTCCTTCTCGCCGAAACGGAGGATTCGCCCGGCGGGCAGGTACTGCTGCCAGAGCTTCGCGGCCTCGTCGTCGTCGGTGTAGACGGTCGCCCAGAGGCGCTTCGGCTCGAAGCCGTAGCGCTCGGTCACGAGCTCCCAGGCGAAGGCGATCGCCTCCTCCTTGAAGTAGTCGCCGAAGGAGAAGTTCCCGAGCATCTCGAAGAACGTGTGGTGGCGCGCCGTGTA
>CALBDV010000097.1 GCA_937927565.1 uncultured Holophagales bacterium | reverse complement strand
CCATCACGCTGCTGGTGACCATTCTGATGGGAGGCCGGCGCTTTGCGCACGGAGAGCGCCATGGGCAGCAGGAAGGAAGCCTGTAGGAGCACGACCCCCGCAGGCACGGGCGCCCCTCGCATCACCCGATCCTGGCGATGCTGGCGGGGAGCAGGAGGATCCTTCACGCCTGGCTGCGCAGCGGCAACACGGGCACGGCACGAGGGGTCTCGGCCTTTCTCGATGAGGCCCTCCATCGTCTTCCCGCTCTCACGCGGGTGTGGACCGTGCGCGCCGACTGCGACGACCGCATCAGGGAGCTCGAGCTCGGCTTTGCCGCCGACGGCTTCTGCCCGCGCTCCTTCCAGGGAACCGAGGCCGTCCTGCAGCTGAACTGTCTCCTCTTCGACCTGCTGACCGCCTTCAAGGACGAGGTTCTCACAGATCCCTCGCCCACCCTCGGGACGATGCGGCACTCCCTTTTCGTCCTCGGTGGACTCCCGCGTACCTCCGCCCGCCGCTCCCGGCTCTTCCCCGGCCTCCTCGAGCAACGAACCCGATACCGTTTCGCCCAGCTGCTGTCGCGCCTTCAGACCCTCACGCCAACTGCGGCGCACCTCGATCTACACCCCCCGCCTCCACCGTCTCGGCGGTCACGGCCCGCCGCCGTGAGATCGGCGGCGGGCCGGTTCCGCGTCCGGTCAGGAGTCGAGCTTCAGCCGCGAGGTGAAGTCCTCGATGTCGAGGACCGTCGTGCCCTGGGGCACGCCTCCCACGCGCATCCGGACGGTGGTGGCGCCCCGGACCGGGGCCAGGAGGCGGTGGAAGGCCGCCCTCTCGAAGGTCGCGGACCAGGTCTTCTTCCCGAAGTCGACCACGAGGCGGAGACCGTCCTCGTCGTGGACGAGCCTTCCGCCGTGCTCCCGCGCCTCGAGGAAGTCCTCCCGCTCGATGAGCGGGACGTGGACGGCGCGGTCGTTCACCTCGATCGTCAGGTCGCCGAAGGTCGCGAGCGTCTTCGGCAGCGTCCCCTCGAAGGAAGCCTCGCCGCTTCCCGTGGCGCCGTCGGAACGCCCCTCGTAGGCCGTCACCGCGATCGACTCCGGGTCCTCCGCGGCGCCCTTCCACCGCCAGGCCGTCTCGAGGTGGTGGTGGAGATCCTGCTTCACCGAGTACTTGCCGTTCAGGACGAGGGTCACCTGGACGTTCCCCGCGTTGGCGTCGAGGTGGCCCGAGAGGTCCGCGTTGTAGAGCTCGAAGTCCCAGGTCCCCTTGCCGAAATCGAGCTTGACGAAGACCTTGTTCCGCTTGACGGAGCGGCGGGACTCGTAGAGCCAGACCTTCCCCATCCGCGTCCACGTGCCGCTCGCTGCGAGCGAGGACCAGGAGTAGCCGTTCAGGTCGACCTCGATCCCCTTCGCCGGCTTGAACTGGGCGGCGGTCAGGGGAACGGGCCTCTCCTCGCCGAAGGAGTCCGTCCAGCCGAGCTGAGCTCTCCGGAACACGTACTGGCTCCAGGAGGACTCGCCGCCGACGGCCGTCCCCCCCTGCCCGCCGACGACCAGCCCCTTGGCCGTCTCGGCGGGAGCACCCAGACCGCTCTCGGCGCCACCGACCCTCGAGAAGCTGGAAGTGCGCCAGGTGATGGCCCAGGGAAGCTGCGTGGCGTAGGCGGTCGGGAGCCACGGGGCCGGCGTCTGGCCTTCGGCGACGGCCGTCGGCGCCAGCATGTAGACCTCGTCGGTGACCGCCGTGACGCACTCCGGCTCGGAGACCGCGCACGGCGCCATGGTGAGCTCGAGCTCGAGCTCGTTCCCGAAGCTGGTGCCGGTCGTGATGGTGGTGGCGAAGCTCGAATCGTAGCCGGCGTCGAGGTCGATCTTGAAGCCCTTCAGCTTCGTGCCGACGCTCAGCGAGACCCCGCCGCCCACCTCGAGCTCCTGGGTCAGGCCCGAGCTCGAGACGGTCTCCTGCTCCTGCGAGATCGTGGAGGTCGTCACGCTCCCCGTGCCGAACGACAGGGGATTGACCTTGGGCTCGCCGTAGGTCCCCTTGCCGAACTTGACCGTCCACGGCTGGGTCGTCGTCTCCCAGAGCTGGGAGTGCCAGTAGTCGAGGTCCGTCGACTTGCCGAAGGGCTGCATCCCGGCGAAGAGGCCCGGGTAGTCGTCGTTCGGGCCGCCGGGGTTCTCGAGCTCGAACGCCACGGGCTTGATGGTGAGCGACTGCGGGTTGATGTCGACGAGGTGGATGTCCTGGTTCAGGTAGGTCCCCGTCTGCATCTTCAGGTCGTAGTCGTACGCGTAGACGGAGAAGTCCTGGACGGTGATCTCCGGGACGCCGAAGATGCCCCAGCCGAACCGACCGAGGGCGTCCCCCCTGAGCGTCTTCTGAGCCTTCGTCCCCAGGGTGAAGGCCCAGCTGGAGGAGGTCGTCGTCGTCTCCTCCTCCTCGTTCGTCAGGAGGTGCTGGTAGGCGATGTCCGCATGGCCCTCGAACTCGAGGGGCTTGATCCCGGCGCGGACCTCGGCCCCCGCCGAGAACATCCACTGGCTCTCCCTCGACTCCTGGTGGCCGACTTTCGTCCCGGTCTCCTGGCCGTAGACGACGTTCGAGAGCTGCTCGATCCCGTAGTCGTCCTCGATCTCGTTGATGGCGAAGGGGGGAGAGCCGAGGACGACGCCGTACAGCGACCAGTACTTCCGGTAGGTCTCGGCGTCCTCCTCGCTGTCCTCGTCCGCGGTGTCGGTGACGCTCCCGCCCCACAGCCCGCAGGCGTACGAGGGGAGATCGGAGTCGTCGCCGGTCGGCTTCGGGGGGACGAGGAAGTCGGAGGGGGCGGCGACGGCCTGCGCCCCGCCGCTCGAATACTGGGCGACGAGGTACTGCCGGCGCGCCTGGTGCGGCGGGGTCGTCGAGGTGTCGCAGACGTCGATGAACCACGGGTAGGTCCAGAGGTCGGAGACGCTGCTCCCGTAGGTGTGGGACGCGTCACCGGTCGCCGGCCCGGAGGCGGGCAGGCGCCAGCCCTGGAAGCGGAGGATGCCGGAGGACCCGCTCACGGTCGCCCCGAAGGCCTGCACGGAGGGGGCGAGGGTGCCCGCGGGGGCCCCGAGGAACGCCGCCATGGTCCCGATCTGAAGGGAGAAGTTGCCGAAGAGCCATTGGGACCAGGCCTTGCTCGGGCTCACGAAGTCCGATTCGCCGTCGAACTTCCCGTTCCAGGTCGTCTGGGAGACGTAGTCCCAGTAGTTCTGGCTCCCCCCGATGTAGCCGTAGGCGAGGACGATCCGCGGTTCCGAATTCGGAAGGTAGTAGGTGACGGCGTCGAGAGGCTGGTACTTCGAGTTCGAGACCAGCGGGCCGTGGACGCTCCAGTTGACGCCGTCGGCGCTCGTGTACGTGCCGGAGTCGGTGAAGACGTAGAGCTGGTCGTTGAAGACCGTGATCGCCGCGCCGGAGCCGTTCGCGTCCGAGCCGGAATCCACGTGGACGGTCCCGAGCTGCTTCTTGCCGGTCCAGGCGTTCTTCGTCATGTCCCAGGTGGCGACCCAGGACTTCATGTACGACGAGAAGCCGCAGTCGTAGGAGTTGTACGCGACGAAGATCTTGTTGTCGAAGACGGCGAGGTTCGACGAGATCATCATGTTGTAGCAGGTCTTGTACCCGCTGTCGTGGACGTCCCCCACCTTCTGGAAGGTCCAATTGCCGCTGGCGGGATCGGCCGGCTTTCCTGCCTGGTACTTGATGGTCGAGCCGTTGCCGTAGTAGATCCGGTGGACCATCCCGTTGGCGTACACGCCCCGGCCGGGGTTGGCCCGCGACGGAACCGCGATCAGCAACGTGGCGAGGCAGAGAGACGAGAAGAGCAACCGTTTCATCAACTCCTCCAATTCCGATGGGCCAGGTGCGACGGGCGGGCGATTCGTCGTGGCCGTGACGAGCGTCGCGAGGATTCCCCCCGAGGAAATGGGAGCATCCCGCCGGAACGCTGTCTGTAGGGGTCTTTACCTACAAGCCCGCCGGCTCAGCCGTGGCGCCGTTCGGCGGCGACGTGGCGCCGAAGCGCCTCCATGCCGGAGAGACCCAGCTTGACGAGGATGCGGGCGAAGTACGACTCGACGGTGCGGCGGCTCACGCCGAGCTGCCCGGCGATGGCCGGAGTGGAGTACCCCTGCCCCAGGAGCGAGTAGATCAGGATCTCCCGAGGGCTCAGCGGCTCGGCCCTGCGGGCCTTCTCGGGAGCGGCCGCGAGGACCGCCTGCGCCCCCGGGCTGGTGTAGCGCCTCCCGGCGAGCAGCTCTCCGACGGCCTGGGTGAGGTGGGCCGACACCTCCCGCTTCGTGACGTAGCCCGAAGCACCGGCGGCGAGGGCCTGCCGGACGTGGACCCCGTCCTCGTGCATGGAGTAGACGAGGAGCGGAACGCGCGGGAGGCGATCCGCCACCGCGCGCACGATGGCGAGACCGCTCTCGCTCCCGAGCGAGAGGTCCACCATCACGAGGTCGGGAGGGGCGGCGAGGATCGCCGCCAGAGCCGAGGCGACGTCCCCAGCCTCGCCGCAGACCGTGAACCCCTGGTGCTCGAGGAGAAGCCGGAGCCCCTCCCTCAGCGCAGGGTGGTCGTCGACGACGAAGAGTCGGGCCGGGGCGGCGGGTCGTTCCGTCATCGCTCCCCCTCGCAATCTCCCGCGGTGCCCAGGAGCGGGACCGTGCAGGTCACGGCGGTGCCGCCCGAGACCCCCGGCCCGACCGTCAGCGTGCCGCCCATGCGCTCTGCGCGCTGCATCATCACGCCGAGGCCCATCCCGCCGGGGGCGCCGTTCTCCGGGATCCCGGCGCCGTCGTCCTGCACGCGGAGCGTCAGCGCCCCGCCTCCCCGGGCGAGCTCGATCTCGATCCGTCGCGGGCGGCCGTGGCGAAGGGCGTTGCTCACCGCCTCCCGGGCGATCCAGAAGAGGTGGGTGCTCCTTTCGGGGTCTTCCGGCCGGACGAGCCCATCGTGGAGGAGGTCGCACTCGATCCCCGTCGAGCTGCGCACGCCCTCGGCCAGGTCGTCGAGGGCCGCGGGGAACGCCTCGGGGGAGAGCACCGGCGGGCTGAGCCCGCGCGCCAGGTCGTGGATCTCCTTCAACGACTCCTCCAGGAGCGCGGCGACGGCCTCGAGGTGCGCCACCTCTTCGCGCGACCCGCGGGCCGCCAGGGAGCTCTTGACCAGCTGGCACCGCAGCGCCGCCGCGGTGATCCCCTGGCAGGCCCCGTCGTGCAGGCGATGTCCGATTTCCCGTCTCTCGATTTCCGCGGATTCGAGAAGCTCCCGCTCGAGGCGGCGCCGCTCGCGGTCCGCCTTCCGCTCGGCCGCGAGCACCTCCTGCAGCTGGCCGATGAAACGGTCGATGAGGACGAGGACGGGCCACTGGACGACGAGCAGCACGGCCCCCTGGAAGAGCCAGAAGCGCGCGGCGGCTTCCGGCCAGGATGGGAGAGGCGCCCAGGAGCCCCCGGTGGTCAGCGAGGCCGCGCCCAGGAACAGCGCCAGGCTCATCACCGCCGACACGTAGCCGGAGCGACGACCGACGAGGACCGTCGCGAGGAGGGGCACGACCGCGAGAAAGAGGCGCCCCGAGCCCTCCAGGCCCCTCGCCGCGAGGGTCACGCCTGCGAGGAGCAGCACGCTGAGCAGGAACCCCCACGCTCGTACGGGGTGCGGGGCGCTCCGCGCGAGAGCGACCATACCGATCGCGAGGAAGGCGCCGAGCCCGAGGAGACGCTTCCCCAGGGGCGCCGCCTCCGGCACGACGAGGAAGAGGAGGAGGAGCACGGCGCCACCGAGGCTGAGAGAAGTCCAGAGGACCAGGTCGAGCGCCCGGACGCGCCAGCGGAGGAACTCGGGATCGGGCCCGGCGTCCGCGGCCGGGAGGGCCTCCTTCATCCGGCCGAGGACGTCGCGGAGGCTCACGTGACCTCCGGGACGGTGTCTGCGTTCGATTCGCGAAACGGCAGGGTTCGAGCCTCCAGGATCGCCATGATAGGGCGGCCCGCGCACCGCCGTGGTTGCCCGTCGCCGAGG
>CALBDV010000096.1 GCA_937927565.1 uncultured Holophagales bacterium | reverse complement strand
GTGTGGCAGTGGAAGCACTCGATCGGCGGCCCCTCGTAGAGGAGCTCGTAGTCGACCACGAACCAGGCCCGCTCGTCGGTGGAGAACGGGTCGAGGAAGGCCGAGACGGCGTTCATGCACGAGGCGCAGCGCATCTCTCCGTCGACGGTGATGTAGAGGACCGGGACCATGTCGGCGGGGATGACGGAGCGGAAGCGGCCGTCTGGCTCGAGGAAGGACTCCGGAAAGTCGAGCATCAGTTCACCTCCCTCCAGTGGACGCGAGCGTCGAGGAGCGGGGACCAGTCGCCGTGGCGCATCGTCGCGAAGTCGATGACCGAGGCGATCGTGAGGACACCGCTCGAGGTGACGACGAACTCGATCGAGATGTTCCGCCCGCAGTTGAGGCAGGGGGTGAGCAGGCTCCCGTCAGGCGGGAACCTGCCCTGCTCCCCCCAGTACCTCCCGCAGGCAGGGCAGCGGATGAAGAACCACGGGGTCGCCATCAGTAACCCTCGTCGGCGCGCATGTAGTCGGCAGCGGTGATGCAGGCGTCGGCGAACTCGCTGTCGGGATCGTCGTCCGCGGAGACGAGGCCTTCGGTGACGTCCTCGACTCCGGCGTAAAGGTCGCGGGCACATGCCGGGCAGAGAAGCACCTCCTGCTCGGTCTCGGGGTCGTCGTAGGTTCGGATGCCGCCCGTGGCGCCGCAGTCCTCGCAGTGGGTTGAGGTCGCTTCACTCATAGCGCTCTCCCCTACTGGCACGAGGGGGTGACGAAGAGGACGAAGGGGCGTTCGGCGTACGTGACCGTGGCGAACGGGCCGTAGGCCCCGCAGGCGAGGTGGTGAAGCCGGACCATGGCGTCGAGGTCCTTCGAGACGGCGTGCTGGACACCGTGGCGGCCGACTCGGACCGAGACGAGGTCGAGGAAGTGCTGGACGCCGTCGATGTCGATCGGCGCACGGAACCAGGCATCGGGTCTGACTCCCAGGTGGGCGCCGGCCGGCGAGAGCGGGACGGACGAGAGGTCGAGCCTCATGCGGCACCTCGTTCCGCGGCGACGGGTGCGGGTTCGCTGCGACCGGCACGGAGGATCGTGTCGGCGGCCTTGAAGATCCGCTGGGCGGAGTGCTCCGGGAGGGGGTTGCCCGCGCCGTACCACGACTGGATGTAGCCGCGGGCGTACTCGGCGCCCGGGAGGTGGAGCGCCTCGAGACAGAGGAGGGCGACCGCCTCGGCCTCCGCTTCCGTGAGCGTCTTCGGGAGGTCCGGCCGGTCGTCGCCGCGCTCGGCGGTGTGGTTGAGGAGGACGTGGCCGAGCTCGTGGAAGAGGGTCTTGGCCGGGAGCGCAGCGATGGGGCTTACCGCGACGGAGCGCCCGTGGGCGAAGCCCTGGACGTTGCCGTCGGGCAGGTCGAAGGGGATGCGCTGGACCGCGAGGGCCTCGAGGGCGCGCGCCTCGTCCCACGACGGGATCTCGACGGCGTTCGTGAGGGGCTCTCCGTCGGTCTGGGCCAGGACGAACCACCTCGGTTTCCAGACGAAGATCGTCTTCAACGGCGGAGCGTCGCCTTCGGGCACGGGCCGGCGGTTCCGCTCGTCGTCCTTCACCCGGACGCTCACCGGCATGCACAGGACGATGGCCTTCTCGCCGGCCCGAACGCGCCGCTTGAGCTCGTTCCACCGCTGGAGGGTGGCGATCGGCCCGGGGGCGAGCCGTCGTTCGCGGCACTGGAACATGGCCGCGAGCTGGTTACCGAGGCTGTAGCCGTGGAAGAGGCTGTACGCCTCGAGGATCTGGCCGGGGCGGGAGACCGCGTCAGCGAGGAGCTCCGCCCAGCGAATCGAGACGGGTGGAGACATCAGGGACCTCCTTGCGTGTCAGGTCCCGGACGCCCTCGCGCCCGGGACGGTGTTTCGTCCGGGGCACGACGTCGAGGTGGCGGGCCAGTTCAGTGCTTGAGGTAGACCACCGGTTTCAAAGGCTCGGCCCAGCAGTGGCGGCAGTCGCCACACGCCGGTGGGCTCCTGAGGTACTTCGGGCAGGTGGCGCGCGCGGGGTCGGTCGTGACGGAGCTCCCCGCGTGCAGACCGGGGATGACGGGCGGGTCGCCGTCGATGAAGAGCGCGCTCGGGCGGACGGTGACGTTCGGCAGGAAGGCGAGACGACGCAGGGAGACAAGGAGCGGATCGTCGTCGGGGCGGGCATGGCCGTGGATCGCCCAGCTCCTCGTCGGCGCCCAGAACGAGACCTCGGGAAGCGCGAGGGCGATCTCGTACCAGGCGTCGACGTAGGGTGGGCTGAAGAAGTCGCCGGAATCGTGGAGGCGGAAGTGGCGTTCGTCTCGACGGGAGATGAGCTCCGTGACGACCGGGGCGAAGCGTCCGGAAGTGAGGGCGTGAACAGTCCAGGCGAGCCGCCTGTCCTGGGCGAGCTTCACGGTTCGCCACCTGTAGCGCTTCCGTTCATCGGCGTAGCAAGCGCTACAAACCGACGTCGGCGTGAGAACGACCCCGGGGCAGGTGCGCTTGGCCGGGAGGCTGAATGAGCTCCCCGGCATCGCGTCCGTACGCGTGAGCAGGCACATCAGGACCTCCTCGATGGATTCCCGGGCGCCTCGGCGCCCTCGGGCGGCCGACGTCTCGACCGAAGGTCCCAAGCAAAGGAGCGGACCTATTCGGGTGCAGAGACGCCAGCCGCCAGAGAGCTCAGAGGGCCGGGGAGCACCCGCCGGCCGAGGAGGTCCCGGAAACCGGGAGACCGGCGGGTGCCGAAGCGAGTTGGGAAGGAGCTGCGGCCGTGCCGACGCCAGAAAGAGACCACACCGGAAGCGAAAACGTGAGAGCCGATCCCGGGGACGTGCGTCAGCCGCACGGCCGGCGGCCGTCGACCTCGAGGAGGCGTGAGGCGTCGCGCTGTGCGGAACACGCACAGGGCTCCCCTCGCCCGGACGGTGGACACGGCAGGGTGTGGCACAGAGCCGGCTCCTGGAGCTCGACTGCGGGCCGGGATGCTGGCAGGAAGGGGTCTTCCGCTCGGCACCAGACGGCGCCTCCCGGCCATGCGTTCGCCCAGCCGGCCAGGGAGAGGACCGCCTCCCGGGCCGCGCCGGCCTCGCGGAGGAGTCGGGAGAGAAGCCCGAGTCGCTCGAGAGGATGACGGTGGAGACGGGCGTTTTCGACTGTCACGGCGAGGCGAAACGTCGGGAAGCCGAGGAGGCGCTGGCAGAGCTCCGGGCGGACGGCCAGCTCGGCGTAGCGCGCGGCCTTTGCCCGGGCGAAGTGCGCGGGCGACTCCATACCCCGGTCGTGTTCGAGAAAGACGAGCTCCGGGCCGGACGCTCCTGGGAGAACGAGGACTCCGTCGGGCTGCGGCAGCTGGGCCGGCGCGCTCCCCTGGGGGAGCGGCCGATCCCAGGCGGAGTACCAGAGGGCACCGTGCGCCGCGGCGAGGCGGA
>CALBDV010000095.1 GCA_937927565.1 uncultured Holophagales bacterium | reverse complement strand
GGTCTACACCCCGTGGTTCTGGCGACCGATCATGGCGGTCCTCCGGGCTCTGCCGACCGCCGTCTTCCGAAGGCTCCCGATCTGAGGAGAGGGAGCCGTTCCCGCAGGCACCCCGCCTTCTTCAAGGCTTCTCAGCCAGGATCACGCCAGGCACGCAGATAGCCAATGTCGTCGTGGACGTAGTTTGGAAAGGTCTCAACCACGAATCCACAGGCGCGAAAGTGCGCCACGAGGGCCGGGTGATCCTGATCGGCCACGCCGTCGTGGTACTCCATCACGATGCGCTCGACCCGGTCCAGGACGGTCGATTGGGTCTCCAGGAAGATGTCGAACTCCGCCCCCTCGCAGTCGACCTTGAGCAGCTGGCAGCCATCAGGCCCGAGACGAGCGATCGCTTCGGCCAACGGAACGCTGCGGACCGTAACCTGATTCCCCTCGTCCTCCGGGCGCTTCGAACGATTACGCCCCGGCTCGACCGGGCTGGCGGCGATCGCCAGCTCCCCCGCCTGTGACCACACCGCTTCATGGTAGGTGAGCACCTGAGCCAGACCGTTCAACGCGAGATTCTCCTGCATCAGGGCAAGAGACTCGCGGGTCGGCTCATATGCCGCGACACGGGTTCCCGGGGCGGCGGTCGCGGCAAAGATGGCGAAATCGCCGATGCCACCACCGATGTCGAGGATGTTCCACCCTGCTTCGATCCGAAACCCAAACCTCTCGTAGAAGCCGTCCAGAAACGTCTCTTTGAGCGCCCACACGTCATTGGGGCCTCGGGCGAGAAATCTCAGTCCACGCTTGCGAAGTCGAATGGAGTGAGGCCCGGGTCCTGCCAGGCCGAGGAAGAGGCGCGTCGTGTATCCCGGCTGTTCGATGCCGGTCAGCAGGCGCCCGATCGAGCTCAGGTAGTAAGGGTACTTCCGCAGCGACATCGCTCATCCAGGCCGTCGATTTGCTGGCCCGCTGAAGGGCTACTTGAACGTCACCTCGTAGATGTGGATATGTCCATCGCCACCGTTGAGGTTCGTGATCTCGACCTTGGCGCGCTGGAACTTCTGAACGCCTCCGAAGTCGAAACGGACCGTTGGCTCGGCAGATTGCTGGACGAGCGACTGGCTGAACACCAGCGGGTCAGGCTTCTCCGTTGGTGTGAGCGTGACCTTGACGCCAATGTCCATCGTCCCCGTGATGACCTCCAGCCCGCTCGCTTCCCTCGTCGCCTGGAAGGCCAGGTCGATGACGGCGGTGGTTGCGTTCTCGGTCCGTGCGAGGGTGTCCCTCTTCCCATCGAAGAGGTTCTGGATCTCGCCCATGTCGAGTCTGGGGTACGTGACCCCGGTCTGCACGCCGGCAATCGAGATGGTAGCGACGGGACTCGCCGGCGTCGTCGCCGCAGCAGGAGCGGGAGCGGGGCTCGTAGCCGCCGGGATCGGTTTTTCGGGCTTTCCACAGCTCACGACGGTCGCGCAGAGTATGGCGGCCGTCAGGAACGAGTGGCGGCGTGTCGATCTCATCGTTCTCCCTCAAAGGCGTTATGCCAGATCGATCATAGCTCGCGGCATGTCGTCGTCCTCCAATCGCCCACTGTCTGCCGAGAGCGCGCAAGGGGATCCTCGAGCAGTTCTGGTCGGCAGCGCCGGGGAGAGGTTCGCTGCGAGACCGTGGCTAAAATGCACCGGCTCGATCATGAGACCGACTCACCCCGATCGATGAACCCTCCTTCAGACGTCACCGCTTCGCCCGCAGTCTGCGAGACGTCTCCGATGACGGATGGGGCCAGGAAGGCCGGGGCCGGACCCGCGGCCCCGGCCTCATCCTTCCGTTCCGGGCCGTATCCCATCGCCCTGCTCGGGACGGTTGCGACCGCCGTCTTCCTCCGCCTGGCGGGGCTCCAGCCCCTGCAGGCCGAGATCTACGGGGACATCGTGATCGTTCGCGAATACCTCGACCTCATCCGGGCCGGCGAGTGGCCCGTTCACTTCCAGCTCAGCGCGGGGCCGCTCTACCACTATCTCGTCATGCCCGTGATCGCCGTGGCGGGACCGGGCTACCTCGGGATGAAGCTCGCGTCCGTGTTTGTCAGCCTGGGCGTTCTTGCCGCCACGTTCGCAGTCGCCCGGCGGCTCGGCGGCGACGTCCTCGCCCTCCTGTCTCTCTTCGCCGCGGGCGTCTCGTCGTGGCTGCTGATATTCAGCCGTCTCGGCAACTCCCAGATCGTCGTCCCCTTTCTGGCGACCACCTCTCTCTGGCTCCTCGTCCGCTTCGTCCAGGAACAGAGACGCCGCGACCTGGTCCTCTCGGCCGCGGTCGCCGCTCTCGGCCTCTACGGATACCCCCAATCGTTCATCCTCGCGCCCGTCATGGCGTTGACCCTCCTCGGCCTTCGCGGCGCGGGCCATCATCTCCGCTGGAGAGACCTCGGGCTTTTCGCGCTGACGTCCGCCCTGGTCGCTCTTCCGTTCGGCTGGATCGTCGGCAGGGACCCCTCGAACTTCTTCAGCGGCTACATTGGGGGAAAGGTCACGCATTCCGGAGAGGCCCTGCCGCTCCTTCTCGAGAATGTCTGGAAGGTCGTCCTGTCGTTTCACGTCCGTGGCGACATCGTGTTCCGGAGCAACCCCACGGGCCTGCCGCACCTCGACGTCGTCAGCGGTGCGCTCTTTCTGCTGGGCATCGTCTACTGGCTGAGCCCCGAGCGCCGCCGCTGGAGCCCGGCGGTCTTCATTCCGTTCGTCCTCCAGCACGTTCCTTCCATGCTCGTCCTGAGCAGCAGGGTTGAGGCCCCCTCCGCGTCGCGAACGCTCGGCGCGGCCCCCGAGGCCTATCTCCTCGTCGCCAGCGGCCTCCTGCTCCTCCTGGACCTCGTGTCCCCGTTCCGCGCCGCCCGTGCGACCCTGGCCGTTCTCCTCCTCGTGGCCGTTCTCGGGCTCAACGTCCGCCGCTACCTGGTCGACTACCTACCGGGGCTGCCGTACGGAAACACCCCGATCGCGGCCCTCGTTTCGAGCTACGTCAATGACCTCCCGCCCGGAACGGACGTCTACCTCGTGGGTTGCTGCTGGCAGGACGGAATGCCCGAACCGGACGGAATCGCCTTCGGCCTCGATCGCCCTGAGCGTCTTCACCGGCTCGACCCGGCGATGGTGTCCTGTACCGACTTGTCACGGCTGCCCGGTCCTGCGGTCCTGATCTGGACCTTCGAAGAGCCGCTCCCCGGCCCGAAACTTGCTCCTTGCGCCAGCCGACTTCCCGCCCAGCTGTATCAGAGCCCCCGGGGGCGCCCCGTATTCTTCGCCGCCCCGCTCCTGCGTGCCGGGTCGTCCTCTCCGTAGAGCTACCCGGGGCCGACGCGAGGGCGCCTGCCGGCGACACTCACTTTGCCGGGACGGTCAGCGAAAGGCTCGTAACGGAGCCGTTCCCTGCGTTCACCACCCACAGGCA
>CALBDV010000094.1 GCA_937927565.1 uncultured Holophagales bacterium | reverse complement strand
GGGTTTCCCTAGGTCACAGGCCCGGGTGGGCCGAATAGCCTCGACGCGACCCGGGAATCGGACCGCTCGAGCGGTATGCGATTCCGCGGGAGAAGGGCCGCTGGAATGAGCGAGAAAGCCACGGGTTGCGTTCTCCTGGCGGATCGCCACCACGGCCTCACGGAAGGCGTTCGGGGTCTTCTCGAGTCGGCCTTCGAGACGGTCGTCATGGTCGCCGACGAGGCGTCGCTCCTGGAGGGCGCGACGCGGCTCCATCCCGACGTGGCCGTCGTCGACCTCTCGCTGGCACAGGGGAGGGACCTGGGGTGGCTGCGCCTGCTGCACGACCGCAGCCCCGGCGTGAAGGTGATCGTCCTCAGCGTCCACGACGAGCCGCACGTGCGCCGGGTGGCGCTCGACTCGGGCGCGGACGAGTTCGTCCTCAAGCGCGCGATCGTGACCGACCTCCTCCCGGCGGTCGACCGCGTGCGCGGAACCGTTCCCAACTGAAGTGGAAAAGGGGAGACAGATCATGAAAGTCGTCATCGTGGGCGGAGTTGCGGGCGGGGCGTCGTGCGCGGCGCGGCTGCGCCGGCTGGACGAGAAGGCCGAGATCGTCATGGTGGAGCGCGGGCCGTACGTCTCGTACGCGAACTGCGGGCTCCCGTACCACGTCGGGGGAGTGATCCCCGAGGAGGGCAAGCTCCTCGTCGCGACGGAGCAGATGTTCCGCGCGATCTTCGGCGTCGACGTCCGGACGAACTGCGAGGCCGTCTCCATCGACCGGCAGAAGAAGACCGTCGACCTCAAGAACGTGACGACGGGCGAGGTGACGACCGAGAGCTACGACAAGCTCGTCCTCTCGCCCGGCGCGGCGCCGATCCGGCCGCCCCTTCCCGGCATCGACCTGCCGGGGATCTTCTCGGTGCGCACCGTCCCGGACGCCCGGACGATCCGCGAGTGGCTCCAGAAGAAGGAGCCGCCCCGCTCCGGGATGGACTCGTACACGGGCCAGCAGGTCGTGACGAAGCCCGAGCGCGCGGTCGTCGTCGGCGGCGGGTTCATCGGCCTCGAGATGGTGGAGAACTTCGTCCACCTCGGGCTCGAGGTGACGCTCGTCGAGAAGCTCGACCAGGTGATGCCCCCGCTCGACCCGGAGATGGCGCGGCTCGTCGAGCGCTACCTGACGAAGCACGGCGTCAAGGTCGTCCTCGGCGACGGCGTGGCCGGGTTCACGCAGGAGAACGACGGCTCGCTCAACGTCCTCACGGGCTCGGGCAAGGCGTTCCCGGCCGACGTCGTCATCCTCGCGATCGGCGTGAAGCCCGAGACGGCGCTGGCGAGGGGGGCCGGCCTCGAGCTCGGCGCGCGCGGGGGCATCCGCGTCGACGAGCACATGACGACGAGCGACCCGGACATCCTCGCCGTCGGCGACGCCGTCGAGGTGAAGGACTACGTCACCGGCCAGTGGACCCTCATCCCGCTCGCCGGGCCCGCGAACCGGCAGGGCCGGATCGCCGCCGACGTCATCGCCGGCCGCCCCTCGCGCTACCGCGGCACGCAGGGGACGTCGATCTGCAAGATCTTCGAGGGCGTGATCGGCCAGACGGGACCGAGCGAGAAGCTCCTCCGGATGCTCGGCGACACGGACTTCGAGAAGGTCTACCTCTACCCGAACTCCCACGCCGGCTACTACCCCGGCGCGAAGATGCTCGCGGTCAAGGCCCTCTTCCGGAAGTCCGACGGGCGCCTCCTCGGCGCGCAGGTCCTCGGCGAGGACGGCGTGGCCGCGCGGGTCAACGCCTTCGCGATGGCCATCCAGATGAAGGCGACCGTGTGGGACCTCGAGGAGGCCGAGCTCGTCTACGCGCCGCCGTTCGGCAGCGCGAAGGACCCGGTCAACTTCGCGGGGATGGTCGCCGGGAACCTCCTCCGGGGCGACATGCCGCTCGTCCACTGGGACGGCACGGCGGGGAGCCTCCTCCTCGACGTGCGCAACGCCCCGGAGCTCGCCGTCGAGTCGGTCCCGGGCGCGGTCCACATCCCGCTTCCCGAGCTGCGCGCCCGCCTCGGCGAGCTCCCGCGCGACAAGGAGATCCACGTCATCTGCCGCTCCGCGGTCCGCGCCTACTACGCGACGCGGATCCTTCTCCAGAACGGGTTTGCGGCGAAGAACATCTCGGGCGGCATGCTCACCCGCTCGCACCGGGCCGCCGTGTGAAGGGCGTGATGCCGATCGACCTCGAAGGAGCCAGGTCATGAACGAGTTCATGTCGTTTCTTCAGGCCACGTTCAGTCCGCTGGTGCTCGTTTTCACCGTCTCGAACCTGGCGGCCATGGGCCTCCAGGTCCGAATGCCCGAGGTGAGCGTGGCGCTCAGGAACAAGACCGCGCTGGCGCTGATCTTCGTCTGGGGCTGGATCCTGGGGCCCGCCTTCGGCTACCTGATCACCACGGTCCTTCCGCTGGCGCCGCCGTACGTGGTCGTGGTCCTCCTCGCCAGCCTCGCGCCCGTCGCACCTTTCCTCCAGCAGATGGTGTCGAAGGCCCGCGGGGACATGGGCTTCGCGGGAGCCCTCGTCCCGATCGTGATGGTCGCCACCGTGGTGTTCATGCCCCTGATGGCCCCGATGCTGATCAAGGGCGTGACCATCAGCACCGCGTCGCTCGCGAAACCTCTCCTCCTGACCATCCTGCTGCCGTTGGTGATCGGAGCGGTGATCCGGCATTACGCCGACGCGCCGGCAACCAGGATCTTCCCGGCGGTCAAGGGGCTGGCCATGCTCTCCACGCTGCTGACGATCGCCTGGTGCCTGGTGATCTACGGCCGGGGAATGCTCGACACGGCGGGCGAGCTCGCCTTCCTCTCCCTGAACATCTTCATGATCGGGATGGGCCTGATCACGTACTTCCTCGGCTTCGGCATGAAACAGAACCAGCGCAGCGTCATGTCGCTCGGCATGGGCACTCGGAACATCGCGGCCGTGCTGGCGGCGGCCCTGTCCATTCCAAACGGAGACCCGCGCATCGTGGTGATGACGATCATGTGGACCCTGTGGTCGGTCGTCCTCGCGGCGATCGGAGCCAGGATCTTCGCCCGGCGGGCCGTCGGGGCGGAAGGAGTCGAAGCTTCGGCGTGAGCGAGCTTCCGGTGCTGTTCGTGAAGGGGCGCTGGCGATGAGCCCTCAGACGGTGTTCGGCATCCTGGTCGTCCTCTACTCCGTCTCGAACCTGGCGTCCATGGGCCTCGAGCTCGACCTGCGCGAGACGGTCAGGTCCCTGCGCAGCCCGAGGCTGGTGGTGCTGACTCTCGTGTGGGGTTGGGTAGTCGGACCGGCTTTCGGGTACCTGCTCACGAGGCTCCTTCCTCTCTCGGAGCCGCATGCCCTCGGGCTGCTCATCTTCAGCCTCGCACCGATCGCGCCCTTCCTGCCCGTGCTGGTGAGGAAGGCCCGCGCCGACATGGACTTCGCCGCTGCCCTCATGCCGCTGGCGATGGTTGCCACGGTGGTGTTGCTGCCCTTGATGGCGCCGTTCCTGGCGAAGGGGCTGACGGTGGACACCTGGTCCCTTGCGAGACCGCTCCTTCTGCTGGTCCTGCTGCCGCTGGCGATTGGCGCCGCGATCAAGGGCTGGGCCGCTTCCACCGCGGACAAGCTCTTCCCGGTCGTCAAACGGATCGCCGGGATCTCCACCGTGGCCATTCTCGGGTTCACCGTGGTCTTCTACTTCCGGGATTTCGTCCGGACGGTGGGCAGCTTCGCGATCGGCGCCGAGGTGCTCTTCGTCGTCGGGCTGGCGCTCGCGTCGTACCGTTTCGGCTTCGGCCTGAAGCAGGGCCAGCGCAGCGCCATGGCGCTCGCGATGTGCACCCGAAACGCCTCGGGGATGTTCGCGGTCTACACCGCTT
>CALBDV010000093.1 GCA_937927565.1 uncultured Holophagales bacterium | reverse complement strand
ACGACGACCCCGGCGGCCGCGCCGAGCTCCTTCACGGCGAACGCGCCGAGCGGCGTCGGGGCGAGGTCGACGAAGAAGTGGACCCGGATCCCGTGCCCCGCGAGGACCCCTGCGGTCTCGAGGGCGAAATCGTTGCTGCCGCGGCGGGCGTCCCGCGCCACGACGACGCCTCGCCGGGCCGCGTCGGGGACCGTGGCGAGGAGGTACCGGGCGACGCCGGCCGTGGCCCGGCGGACGACGGCCCGGTTCATCCGGTTGGGGCCGGCGCCGAGCAGGCCGCGGAGGCCGGCGGTGCCGAACTCCAGCTCGCCGCGGAAGCGGTCGAGGAGCTCGGCTTCGCCGCCGTTCTCGATGAGGCTCGCCAGCTCGCGGGCGGTCTCGGGGTCGGGGTCGGCAGCCTGCCAGGAGCGGGCGAGATCGAGGAGCTTGGAGTCCATCCGGCGGATGGTATATCCGTCCGCTATCCCGGGCCCGACGGCTTCACCACGGCGAAGCCGGCCTCGTTCCCCTTCTCGTCCCAGACGCCCACGCAGAGCCGGGCGTCCGGACCGCTGGTCGTGACCTCGAGCTCGTAGGTGTAGTACCCCGTCTTCGCCGTGTCGAGCTCCGCCCCGGGGATCTCGAAGGCCTGGCTCCGGCGCGTCACCTCGCTGAAATCCCCCTTCGGACCGACGGAGGCGACGAAGACGGAGAAAGAACCCGCCGCTCCATTGGCATTCGGGAGGAGGACGAGGGAAGCGATGGGGATCTTCACCTCGAGCTTCATCCGGAACTTCCCGGTGTTCGAAGCGAGCTTTGCGTCGATCTTGATCGGGATCCTCGAGCGGGCGTCGGGCTGGAAGAGGTGAGCGAGGACGCGATCCGCCATCTGGTCCTCGGCGGTCTTTTCCAGCAGCGTCTTGCGCACGCGCACGTTCAGCTTCCGGTCTTTCACGCGGACCGTCACGCCCGCAGCGTTCCCGCCGCCCGGAGGGGCCGGATAGCCGAGCGAGTACCACGAGTCGAGATCCGCAGAGATCCGGTCGACGAACTTCGGCAGGCTGCCGACGCCGACCGAGGTGACACCGCCGGTCCTGGCAGAGACGAAGTCGAGGGCCTCGAGCTCGTTGCTCAGGGCCATCTTCTCGCGTCCGCCGAGCGGCTCGGAGTTGATGGCCGGGTTCGAAAGGCTGGAGTCGGCCGCGGTGGGGACGGGAACGTCCATCCCTGCCGGAAAGACCGTGTAGAGGGTGACGCCGTTCGCGTTCGCGGTCCGCGTGACCTCATCCAGGAGCCTTTTCGTGTCGAGCTTCTGCGTCTTCGGGTCCTGCATGACCGTCACGTCGTCGCGATCCCGGAGGAAGAACTCGAGGCCTGCGTAGCGCGAGAAGCGGTGGGAGACGAAGACCAGGATCTTTCGCCCGTCCATCCCGCCGAGCGTCGCGGCCAGCCCTTTCAGCACGGCCGTCTTCGCCTTCATCTCGAAGTAGGCCTGCATCGCGTAGAGCTCCGCGGTCGGCTGATAGCCGCCGAAATCCACGCCGATGCGGGGGTCGGCCGCGAGCGACTGGAACCAGGCGTCTTCCTGGCGGAGAGCGTCGATGTCCGCCTTCTCGGAGGCCATGCGCCCGCTGCTGCTCTCGATCCGGTCGAGAATGGCCTCGAGCTCGTCGAGGTGGCTCGTGAACGGCATGACCGTCTGGGTCGATCGTTCCCAGACGACGATCATCGCTTCGTCGTTCTCCTCGAGGCTCTCGGAGAGGAGCCGCCGGAGCGAGTCGAAGAGCTGGCGCCTCTGGTTCGGGTCGGGGAGCTGGAGCCGGTCGATAAAGAGGACGATGCGCCTGATGGGCCGGGGTTCCGCAGCGGGTTCGGGCGCCGCCACCGCTCCGGGGACGTCTCCCGGCGGGAGCGGTACGACGCTGACGGCGGGGAATGCCGTCCCGCGGACCTCGTGGAAGTTCGTCACCGTGATGAGCTTCCCGTCGTGCCGGACCTCGAAGTCCGCGGCCTTCAGGCCGTGGACGGCATCGCCGGAAGAGTCCGTCACGACGACATCGAGGTTGAACAGCGTGAGCTCGGTCGAGGCCGTCACGCGGGGGGCCTGGGCGGGCGTTTGCGCGGCGGAGAGGCCCGCCAGCAGGAGATTGGCTAGGATCAGGCAGGCAGGCTTCTTCATAATTCCTCGCTGGGACGCACCTCTCGTGCCACCAGGTCGCGTAGCTTGAAGGATACGCTGGAGGCTCATGATCTCGTTCGCTTCGCTGTTCGTCGGACTCGTTTTCGGAATCGTGAACGTCCAGCTCGTCGCGACTGCCGGAGTCGACCGCGTCGATCTCCTCCTGGACGGGAAACTCGTCGCCGAGCTTCGCGACCCGTTCCTCGCGCAGGTGGACCTCGGGTGCGACCCCGCCCCGCACGAGCTCGTCGCGGTCGCTCGCGACGCCCGCGGGAAGGAGGTCGGCCGCGTTCGGCAGTGGGTCAACCGGCCCCGGGCGAACGCCGAAGCGGCGTTCGTCCTCGAGCCGGGTCGCGGCGACCGGGTCCGGATCGCGCGCCTGACGTGGCGAAGCCTGACGGCGGAGAACCCGCACACGGTCACGGTGACGTTCGACGAGAAGCCGGTCCGGGTCACCGACCCGTCCCGGATCGAGGTCCCGGCCCACGATCCGCGAACGGTCCACGTCCTCCGAGCCGTCCTCGACTTCGGCGGCAACGTCCGCACGACCGCCGAAGCGGTCTTCGGTGGTCCCCGGAGCGCCGAGGCCGTTACCGAGATGACCGCGGTCGCGGTCATCCTCGACAAGGGGCAATCCATGCCCCCGGCCGAAAAGCTTACCGGCCTTTTCGAGAGGGACGGTGTCCCCCTCGAGGTCGTCGCGGTGGAGGAGGGCCCGTTCGACGTGGTCTTCGTCGGAGAAGGTAGCGCTCTGGAGCCGTTCCAGAAGCTGTACCAGTCCCGGAAGGACCCGTTCGTCCCGGAGCTCCCGGTCGACCTCGGCTACCGGTTCCTCTGGCCCGTCCCGCAGGTGGCGGCCCAGAGCACGATGCTCGCGAACATCTACCCGATCACCAGCCGGTTCACCCCGGTGGACGGCACGGTCGGCTGGTTCGGTACGAGGCGCCTCGACTGGCCCCCCTTCTCGAAGAAGGGCCAGCGGCTCGCCGACGCGGTCGCCGTGGCCGGCCTCGCGGCCGCCGAGCAGGAGAGGCGGCGGGCCGTCGTCCTCCTCCTCGGCCCGGACGCGGAGGACGGGAGCCTTCTCACCCCGGGCGAGATTGGGAGCTTCCTCGCCCACCTCCGGGTGCCGCTCTTCGTCTGGTCGATCGGCCGGACCGCCTCGCCCGAGGCCCGGCGCTGGCCGGCGGGCCCGACGATTCAGACCGCCCGGCAGTTCGACGGCGCCGTCTCGGCACTCCTCGAGAGTCTCTCGCGCCAGAGGATCGTCTGGGTCGAGGGGACGTGGCTGCCACAGACGGTGGTCCCGGCCGCATCCGCGGCCGGGATCCGTCTCGCGCGCTGAGAGTTACTGCACCTCGCAGAAGCAGTGGGCGTAGATGCCGTTGGGGTCGTTCCAGACGGAGAGCTGGTCGGCTTCCTTCGCGACGGCACGAAGGACTGCGGCTCCCGCACCGGTGACCGGCTCCGGGGTCGGCGCGAGCGTGTAGCCGAAGGCCGCGGCAACCCGGGTTGCCCGGACCGAGAGACCCGCCATCACCTTTTCCTTGAGCGACCGCTCCTTTTCCACGTACGTCACCTGGTAGGACTTGCCGAGCTTCGCCTTCTCCGCCGCGGAGGCGATGGCCTCCTGCAGGCCTCCGAGCTTGTCGACGAGGCCGCGCTCCTTCGCGTCGGCGCCGCTCCAGACCCGGCCACGGGCGATCTTGTCCACGTCGTCGCGGCTCATCTTCCGGGCCTTGCTCACGCGGACGAGGAACTCCTCGTAGCCGTGGTTGATCATCTGCTGGATCGACTCGCCGACCTTCGGCTGCAGCTCGCGGTCGATGCGCAGGGCACCGGCCCAGGGAGTCGTGCCGACGCCGTCGACGTGCATGCCGAGGTACTTCGCGAGGGGTTTCTCGATGGTGGGGAACATGCCGAAGATGCCGATCGAGCCCGTGATGGTCTCCGGGCTGGCCCAGATCTCGTCGGAGGAGGTCGCGATCCAGTAGCCGCCCGAGGCGGCGACGCTCCCCATCGAGACGACGACGGGCTTCTTCGCTTCCTGGGCGAGCTGGAGCTCGCGGCGGATGACCTCGGAGGCGAAGGCGCTGCCGCCGCCGCTGTCGACCCGCAGGACGATCGCCTTGACCTTCTCGTCCTGCCGGGCCTTCCGGATGAGGGCGGCGGTCGAGTCGCCGCCGATACGGCCCGGACCGGCCGTTCCGTCGACGATCTCACCCTTGGCGACGACGACGGCGACCTTGTCACCCTTCCCCTTCGCGCCGGGCCGGTCGCCGCCGAGGGCCTCGAGGTAGTCGGCCATCGAGACCTGCTTGAACGACTTCGACTTCTCGTCCTCGCCGGCGAGCGCGATCATCCGTTTGCGGACCTCGTCGCGCGCGGCGAGCTTGTCCACCAGCTTCGCTTCGAGGGCGATCTTCGCCGTGTCGCCGCCGGAGGCTTTCAGGAGCTCCGGCATCCCCTCGATGAAGGCGGTCAGGGCTTCCGGCGTCGTCTTGCGCGCCTTGGAGACCCCGGCGAGGTAGGCCCGCCAGATGTCGCCCAGCCACTCGAGGTCGGCCTCCTTCGCCTCGGGAGACATGTCGTTTCTGAGGTAGGGCTCGACGGCCGACTTGTACTCGCCGACGCGGAAGACGTTCCAGGTGATGCCGAGCCTGTCGATTCCCTCGCGGTAGTAGGTCCTGTAGCGGCCGAAGCCCTCGATCAGGACCATTCCGTCCGGGTTGAGGAGGACTTCGTCGGCCTGCGCGGCGAGGTAGTAGCCGCGCATGTCGAAGGCGTCGCCCGCGGCGATGACCTTCTTGCCCGACTTGCGGAAGTCGCGAAGGGCGGCCGCAGCGTCCTCGAGGACCGTCATTCCGGCCCCGCCCATCTCGTCGAGGTCCAGGTAGACGGAGGAGATCCGCTTGTCGTCTTTCGCAGCGGCAAGAGCGTCGAGGACGTCCTTCAGGAGGGTCTCCTCGGCCTTGCTGCCCCCGACGAGTCCCGCGACGAGGTCCTGCGGCGAGCGGGTCGCGACCTGCTCGACGAGGTTCCCCTTCGGGGCCACGACGAGCGCGGCGCCCTTCGGCACCTTCGGCCCCCCGGCGATCGCGGCGGCGAGGAGGCCGACGACGATCGCGAGGAAGAGGACGTTGACGAAGACGCGGCGGGACTGGTCGAGGCCGCGGCCCAGTCCGGAGAGGATGCGGCGGGGGAGGGAGCGGGGGCGGGTGTCGTTCATGTGGCTCATTCCTCTTTCGGAGAGACAGTACGGAGAAACGGGGTGCCGGGGTTCGAGAGGAGGTCGCAGCGGGGGGCCTTCGGGGCGCGAACCGCTCAGATTCGGGGGACGAGGTGCAGGGACGGCGCCTTGACGACGGCGAAGACTTCGGCTCCTTCCTCCAGGGCGAGCTCAGTGCAGGAGGCGCGCGTGACGAGGGCCGAGAGGCGGGCCTCCCCACAGGCGAGGGTCACCCTCACCAGGGGCCCCTCGGGCGCGACCGTGGTGACTCGGCCCGGGAGATGGTTGCGGGCGCTGCTTCTCGTTCCCCCGCCCCGTTCCAGGACGACGTCCTCTGCGCGTAGAAGAACCCACACGTCCCCGCCGAGCCCGCGGTCGACGGCGGCGAGGCGCAGGCCGTGTACCTCGACAGTGACCAGGCCCTCGGCGGCCCCGACGATCCGTCCGGCGAGGACGGTCTCGACGCCGACGCAGCGAGCCACCTCCCGGTCGGCCGGGCGTTCGAAGACGTCGGCCACGCGGCCGTGCTGCCGGATGCGGCCGTCGACCATGACGGCCATCCGGTCGCCGAGGGCGAGCGCCTCGATCCGGTCGTGCGTCACGACGACGGCCGGGACGCCGAGCCGGAGGAGGAGTGCGCGCAGCTCGCCGCGGAGCTCCTCGCGGGTCGGCCCGTCGAGGGCCGAAAGGGGCTCGTCGAGGAGGAGGAGGCGGGGCGAGGGGGCTATGGCGCGGGCGAGGGCGACCCTCTGGCGCTGGCCGCCGGAGAGCTCGGACGGGCGGCGCGCGCCGAGGCCTTCGAGCTTCAACAGGGCGAGTGCCGCGGCCGTCCTCCGGTCTCGCTCGGCGGCAGGCATGCCGTGAAGGCCGAAGGCGACGTTCTCGTGCGCCGACAGGTGGGGGAAGAGAGCGTAGTCCTGGAAGAGGAGGCCGATGTGGCGCCTGCGGGCCGGGACGAAGAGGCCCAGCCGGGTGTCGAGCCAGGTCTCGTCCCCGTGGACGATCGTTCCCTCTTCGGGGCGGTCGAGCCCGGCGAGGGCGCGCAGAACCGTCGTCTTTCCGGAGCCCGAGGGCCCGAACAGCACCGTCACTGGGCCGTCGCCGCCGGGAAGGACGAGGTCGGCGTGGATCGCCGGACCTCCCCGGAATCGCCTTACGAAGCGGGCTTCGAGCGAAGCGGCCATGCGGAGACGGTCCTGCGCTGCAGGGCGTACGTGGTGGCGAGGACGGCGAAGGAGACGGCGAGGAGGACCAGGGACGTGGCCCCGGCCGAGTCGTAGTCGAGCGCCTGGACGTGATCGTAGATGGCGACGGAGACGGTCCGGGTCTCCCCGGGAATGTTCCCGCCGATCATCAGGACGACCCCGAACTCGCCAAGGGTGTGGGCGAACGAGAGGACGATGCCCGTGATGACCCCCGCGCGGGAGAGGGGAAGGACGACCCGGCGAAAAGTCCCGAGCCGGGAGGCGCCGAGAGACGCGGCGGCCTCGAGCAGCGACCGGTCGACGGCCGCAAACGAGGCCGCGAACGGCTGTACCGCGAACGGGAGGCTGTAGAGGACCGAGGCGATGAGAAGCCCCTCGAAGGTGAAGGGGAGCCGCGCGCCGAAGAGAGACTCGACCGCGCGACCGACCGGGCCGTGCGGGCCGAGGAGCAGAAGGACGTAGAAGCCGAGGACGGTGGGGGGAAGGACGATCGGAAGGGCGACGACGGCCTCGACGAGAGGTTTCCAGCGGGCGGGCGAGAACGCGAGCCAGGCGGCGAGGGGAAGTCCGAGCGCGACGAGAATGGCCGCCGTGGCGGCGGAGAGCTTCAGGCTGAGGAGAAGGGCCGGGACGTCGACGCTCAGCGCGGGCCTCGCGGGCCGGGAGCGGGAGTCGTCACGGGAACGGCGCTGGCGAGGGGTCCGTGCATCACGAGCCGCGATTATCAGGCTGGCGGGAAGGCCTGGCCGGGGCGGCATGAAGGCTCCGTAAAACTCCTGTTGACACGGAGCCTTTCGCGGATGTAGCTTTGCAATGTAAACGGTTACATACGCGATGACGCGCCGTCCCCGAACCGCCCCCGGGACCCGCAAGGCAGGACGCAGAGCCGCCGCGGCCACCGCTGCGGGCGTCACCATCCGCGAGGTGGCGCAAGCCGCGGGGGTCTCCGTCGCCACGGTCTCCCGCGTCGTCAACGGGACGGCTGTCGTCAGGGACGACACCCGGCACCGGGTCGAGGCGGAGGTGACGCGCCTGGGGTACTCGCCCAACGCGGCCGCGCGCAGCCTGATCACGAACCGGACGAACACGATCGGCGTCGTCCTGCCCGACATCTGGGGCGAGTACTTCTCCGAGGTCATCCGCGGGATCGACCTGTCGGCTCGGCAGGCCGGTTACCACGTCCTCGTCTCGTCGTCCCACAGCGACGTGGCCGAGACCCGGGACGTCCTTCGGACGATGCACGGTCGGGTCGACGGCGTCATCGTCATGTCGCCGCACGCGTCGCCACGGGAACTCCAGGGCTGCCTGCCTCCTTCCCTCCCGGTCGTCTTCCTGAATTCCGCCCCGGGAGGGGCGCCGCACGCCGCGCTCCACGTCGACAACCGGGGCGGGGCCCGGGCCATGGTCGCGCACCTCCTCGGGCTGGGCCACCGGCGCCTCGCCTTCGTCACGGGCCCGGCCTCGAACTTCGACGCCGCCGAGCGCCGTCGGGGTTGCCGGGACGCCCTTCGCACCGCGCGCCTCGGCCCGGACGCGGTGAGCGAGTTCGAGGGCGACTTCGGTGAAGAGTCGGGACAGGTCGCGGGAGAGGCGATCGTCCGCCTCGAGACGCGGCCGACGGCGATCTTCGCCGCGAACGATTCGATGGCGATCGGCGTCCTGTTCGCCCTCCGGGGCGCGGGGGTGAGAGTTCCCGAGGAGATCGCCGTCGCCGGCTTCGACGACATTCCCATCGCGCGCTTCGCGAGCCCGCCGCTCTCGACGGTGCGCCTGGACATCCGAACCCTCGGCGAGCGGGCGCTGGCCCGGCTCCTGGCCGAGATCTCGGGCGAAGGAGCCTCGCAAGCGGTCCGCGAAGTCCTTCCGATCCGCCTCGTCCTCCGGGAATCGACCGGAGACCGCGATGGGGACGCAAGGACCGGACCGCCTCGCGCCGCGTCCGTTTCTCAGATCGTCATCAACAGCTCAACCGTTCGAAGGAGGAAGGCATCATGAGACGAAACGCAGGGCTGAAGGCCCTCCTGACATTCCCGGTCGTGGCGCTCGCAGCCGTGGCTCTCGTCGCCCTGCCCGCGTTCGGGCAGACGACGACGGGCCAGGTGCGAGGCACGGTCACCGACTCGCAGGGACCGGTTCCCGGCGTCACGGTCACGGCCGTGAACACCGCGTCCGGCGCGAAATCCTCGGCAGCGGTGGCGGTGAACGGCACGTACGTTCTCGTCGTCCCGGCCGGGAGATACGAGGTCGCCGTCACCACCGGCGCCCACGAGCAATGGAAAAGGGTGATTCAGGTCGGCGTCGGCCAGAGCCTGACGCAGGACATCGCGCTGAAGCCCGGCAAGCTCGCCGCGGAGATCTCGGTCGTCGCCACGTCGGCCGAGGCCCAGGTGGAGCGGATCACGTCGGAGATCGGGACGAACGTCGGCACGGACCAGCTCCAGATGCTTCCTCAGTCGTCGCGGAACTTCCTGAACGCCGCCGTCATCGCCCCCGGCGTCCGCATCTCGCGCGACGAGGAGCGTCAGGAGTTCAGCTACGGCGCCCAGCGCTCGATGAACACGAACGTCTTCATCGACGGAACGAGCTACAAGAACGACATCCTTCAGGGGGGCTCGGTCGGGCAGGATTCCAGCAAGGGGAATCCCTTCCCGCAGAACGCCGTCCAGGAGTTCAAGGTCATCACCCAGAACTTCAAGGCGGAGTACCAGAAGGCGTCGAGCGCGGTGATCACCGCCGTGACGAAGTCCGGGGGCAACGATCTCCACGGCGAGGTCTTCGCCTACTACCAGAACAAGAACCTCGTCGCGATCGACGGCGTCACGCAGCGGAAGGCGGACCAGGGCGGGTATGAAGCCGTCAAGCCCGAGTACACCCGCTGGCAGCCAGGGCTGAGCCTGGGCGGCCCCATCGTGAAGGACAAGGTCCACTTCTTCGCCGCCTACGAGGGGAACGCCCAGGACCGCGAGAAAGAGGTCCGGCCGGACACCTGGGGGGCCTGGTCCCCGGCTTTCCGGGCGGGTTTCAAGCAGTACGAGGGGCTCTATCCGAGCGAGTTCCGGTCGACGCTCCTTTTCGGCAAGTTCACCGCGACCCTCAACGACAGCTCCAACGTCGACGTCTCCGGGGACTACCGTCACGAGACCGACATCCGCGGCTTCGGCGGTGCGACGAGCTTCCAGGCCGCCGAGAACGTCAAGAACGACGTCTGGACGGTCCGCGGCAAGCACACGATCATCCTCGGGAACGTCCTCAACGAGGCGACGGTCAGCTACCAGAACTACAAGTGGAATCCGGTCCCTGAGGACTCGAGTATCTACGGGCAGAACTACGAAGGGCTGATGCGGATCGGGAGCAAGGACTCGCAGCAGAACTTCACGCAGGAGCGCTTTGCCTTCCGCGACGACGCCACCCTTCTGAACCTGCAGTGGGCCGGCGAGCACGTCGTCAAGGCGGGCGTCGCGGTCGACTTTCTGGACTACACGGCTATCAAGGAAATCAACGTCAACCCTCTCTACTCCTACCGCGCCGACCTCTACGTCTCCACTCCGGGCGACATGCCGTACCGGGCGAACCTCGGCTTCGGCGACCCGGACCTCTCGTCGTCGAACACGCAGTTCGGCATCTACCTCCAGGACGACTGGCGCTTCAGCTCCCGGGTCACGGCGAACATCGGCCTTCGCTGGGACTACGAAGACAACATGTACAACAACGACTACGTCACGCCGGACGCGATCGTCGCGGGCTACGGGCCGCTCTACCCGGCGAACTACTTCACCGACGGGACGGATCGGCCCGCGTACACCGGGATGATCCAGCCGCGGCTCGGCCTCTCCTGGGACGTCACGGGAGAGGGGAAGACGGTCGTCCACGGCGGGTGGGGCATCTACGCCGACCGGACCCTCTTCAACGACATGCTCGACGAGAAGTACCGTACCCAGTGGAACAGCTCGGAGATCTGGTTCTCCAAGGACGGCAGCCCGGTCGACGGCCGCCCGGCCCTGAAGTGGAACCCGGCCTACTACGACCCGGCCGTCCTCCGGCAGCTCGTCGCTCAGGGGATCGCGGGGCAGCCCGAGGCCTATCTCTTCAACAACGACAACCTCGAGCCGCCCTCGTCGAACCAGTGGAGCATCGGCATTCGGCAGGACTTCGGCCTCCTCAACGCCTCCGTCGCCTATACGGACGTCCACTCGGAGAACCAGCTGACCTGGACCTGCGCCGTCAAGAAGGCGGGCCAGACCGAGTGCGACTGGGGCGCCCGGCAGGTCCCGGGTTTCTCCATAGCGAACCTGTCGCGGACGAAGGAGTCGTGGTTCCAGTCGTTCCAGGCCGTCGTCGAGAAGCCCCACAAGAACGGGTGGAGCGCCTCCCTCTCCTACGTCTACGGCAAGGCCGAGCAGACGGGGAACGACTTCTACAGCGCCAACGCCCTCGACCCGGCCTACGGCCTGAAGCAGCGGAGCAACCTCGCGCAGGACCACCAGATCACGCTGTCGGCCCTGGCCGACCTTCCGTGGGGCTTCCGCCTCTCGACGCTCGTCACGACGGGCTCGGGCTTCCCCTTCGAGGTCACCGACTGCTCGGCCGGCTGGACGACCTGCACGCTGTACGTCGGCGGGGGCGACCCGCCGAAGTGGACGCAGAGCGTCGACTTCCGCCTCGAGAAGCGCTTCCTCCTCGGCGGCCCCTACAGCGTGAACCTCTTCGCCGAGGTCCTCAACATCTCGAACTACACGAACGAAAAGAA
>CALBDV010000092.1 GCA_937927565.1 uncultured Holophagales bacterium | reverse complement strand
TCGACTTCCTTTCGTTCACCGGAACAGGGGCGGAGGCCCGGCTATTCATCAACGAAGTGAAGTTCTATGAGAGCGCCGTCCGAACCAGAAAGTTCACCGCTTTTGGCCTCGGTGGAGGAAAGTCTAGGATATGGAGGGAGAACCTCCGAAGGGCGCAGGAGGCGATTCGCGGAGAGGGCTTGGATGTGCTCACGACAGAGACGCTGCTCAGTCAAATCCAGCTCAAGCAAGCACGTATTCGGCTGATCGGGGGTCCAAACACGGTGTTTCGTCAGCGTTCTCTCGAGAAGATCGGCAAGGCTACCGGCCTGATCGTTGGGGAGGGATTCCGGATTCCGTGAGCAGCGACCAGGCACGTCCGACGTTTCATGGCTGGTGGGACTCGTGGCTGACACGAGAAGAGAAGAACCTCGAGCTAATTGCCGACCGTGATCCGCTTGCGCAGTGGGAAAGAAACGAAAGCCCCGAAGTCGGTTCGACGAGTCAGCTCACTCTTGGTGTGAAGGTACTTCTCTCAGGAGGGGCCGAGGGCTTGGCGACGCGCTTTCTCAAGAATGCCGTTGTCATTGCCGAGCGCGCCCTTGCGGAGAGTCGGGCGGAGCGAATGCCTGATGCGTTTCCTCTGAACCGTGGGATTCTCCGAAGGGACCGATTCCTTGCGGAGGCGATTCTCGGAAACGTCGATGCGCAGCATGCGATTGATGCGGCGGGAGACTTCAAGGACTACTGCGCAGGCGTTCGCCGATGGGATGACCTCCACGAGGCGTACTACGTCTCCGCCTTGCGGCTGGAGCTGCTCGCGAAGGACTCGACTGTGGAGCGAGATGTGACTCCCCGCCGAACGTTTCGGTATCACACGGAAGGTTTGTCTATTGTCCGTCTCGTCCTTGATCCTGGTCGACGTCCCGAAGGCAAGCGAGAGGTCGATGTGTTCTTCGACAAGATCAGAAATCCGGAGTACAAGCCGCACGTCTTCTCGGAGCGAGACGTCGAATGCCTAGAGGTCTCCGCCATGCGGTACATGAAGTATCTGAGCTTCGACGAGAGCGTCGATTGGTGGAGAGCTGCGCAAGCGGTGGGGGAATAGGGGACCGGGGGAAGTGAGAGCTTGAAGGGGTCGGGCAAGCCTGTCCAAGATAGCTTTTCAGAAGGACGAACCGAAGGCCCTCCGCCTGGACCCAAGCCGTTAGGCTTGGGGTGCA
>CALBDV010000091.1 GCA_937927565.1 uncultured Holophagales bacterium | reverse complement strand
TCGATGACGTTCGCTCGGCGATCGCCTTCCACATCGAGACGTTCGGCTCATCGGAGTTCGAACACGATGATCCGGTTGTCGAAGCCTTCATCGCCTAGCCCGCACCGGGCCTGCCGGCCGGTTCGCTCACGCGCCTCCCCCCGGCACCACCAGAGTTCCTGAGAGGTCGTGGCGAATCAGGAGCTGGGCGGGAATGCGAAGCCGAGCAGCCGCTCGAAGCACTCCCTGTCGAGGTCCAGCATTCGGACCATCTTCCGAATGTGCCCAAACTCGATCTCGGCGGCAGTGTCTCCCCGGCCGGAGCCCTTCGGCAGGCCACGGAAACCCTTCCCTGGGAGAAGACCCAGTAGTGATGCGTCTTGAGAACCACCCGGGCCCCCGGGGCGCAGATGCGGAGCGCCTTCAGGATCTCCCCGAGGCGAACCGGGCCGTCTGACGTCACGCAGCGAGCGCGGGCGGGTAGGGCGTCGCGTTATCGCTCGGAGAAACGGCGGAGGGCTGAAGGAGCATGACCTTCACCCCGCGCGGATCGTCGGCGCTCAGACGCTGGAGGTTCAGAAAGCGTGTGTCGTCGGGGTTCGTCCGGACGCTCTCCACCGCCTCGTTCCAGATCCGCTCCTCCTCCCCGTCTCGCGACGCGAAGAAGGCCGAGACCTCGCCCTCGAACTCGTCGAACGAGGCCGGATCCATCGCGATATCGGCGAGGACGCCGGCGAGGGCCTCCAGGAATGCCGCGAACGCCTCGTGGAGAGTGGCCCCGCTCGCGGACACGTCGCCAGGCTCCACGCCGCTGAGCCAGAAGCCCGCGTCGGTCCGATGCGCGACGAGCCGGCCGCGGATGTCGACATGCGCGACGAAACCCCTTCCCGCGACCAGTCGCTGGTACCGGATAAGGAGCGGGAACTGGTTCATGAATCCTCCCAAGACCGGGACCGGCGGCTCGGCCTCTCCGGCCGGCCGGGCTTTCCAGGAAACGGTAGCACCGAGGGGGTCAGCTCGGCCCCCCCCGCCTTCTCCCGCTCGTCGGCCGCGTTGCGCCAGCGGTGGATCTTCGGCTCCTCCCCCCGCACCGTCCACGGCGACACGCGCGGGTGCGACCCCGTCAGCTCGCCGAGGTACTCCGCGATGGCCGACGTGTTCCACTTACTCCTTCATTTACTCCTCCACTTACTCCTCGAAGCGACCTGCGACAAACTACCTGCGGCCCGGTGGCCGACTCAGAGGAGAACGTGCGAAGTCTCCGTTCGAAGGGAAGCCGATGCTGAACGACGAGCCTATCCAGTCCGGAGAGATCCTCGTCTACCAGACCGAGGACGGCCGTACACGCGTCGAGTGCCGCTTCGCCGAGGACACGATCTGGATGAGCCAGGGGTTGATCGCCGACCTCTTCCAGACGACACCCCAAAACATAACCCTCCATCTGAAGAGCATTTATGCGGACGGGGAGCTCGACCCCTCGCGAACTTGTAAGGATTACTTACAAGTTCGACCGGAGGGCACGAGGCAGGTCCAGCGCGTCGTGAAGTACTACAGCCTCGACGCCATCCTCGCCGTCGGCTACCGCGTGCGCTCACCCCGGGGCGTGCAGTTCCGGCGCTGGGCGACAGAGAGGCTCCGCGAGTACCTCGTGAAGGGCTTCACGATGGACGACGAGCGGCTCAGGAACCCACCGGTCGACGGCTCCGGGATTCCGGACTACTTCGACGAACTCCTGGCGCGCATTCGCGACATTCGGGCCAGCGAGCGCCGGATGTACCTGCGCGTTCGAGAGATCTTCGCCCTTGCCGCCGACTACGACGCCACACGGAAGGACACGGTCGCGTTCTTCAGGATCATCCAGAACAAACTCCACTTCGCAGCGACGGGGAAGACCGCTTCCGAGCTGATCGCCGGGCGGGCCGACCACACGAGCCCGAACATGGGTCTCCTGACGTGGAAGGGCGCGAGTGTCCGGAAGGCGGACGTCACGGTGGCGAAGAACTACCTCCGCGAAGAGGAGATCTCCGAGCTGAACCGGATCGTGACAATGTGGCTCGACTTCGCGGAAGACCAGGCGCGACGCCGGAAACAGGTCTTCCTGAGAGACTGGGAGTCCCGGCTCGACGAGTTCCTTCGGTTCAATGACCGGTCCGTCCTGACGAACGCCGGGTCCGTCAGCACTGCCGACGCCCACGCACACGCGGAGGACGAGTACGCCCTGTTCGCCGTGCGAAGGCGTGCCCTCCTCGAGGCGGAGGGCCAAAGAGCCGCCATCGAGTCGCTCGAGGACGCCGCGAAGGCTCTCCCCGCCCCGAGGCGGTCAAAGGGACGGCCCGCAAGGAAGGCGTAAAGGCCCGCTGCTGATGTAGCGAAAGAAACGGGCGCGGAAAAACCGGTCAGGTATGTCGGGGCACCGCACCCGGTTCTGGCCCGCGGGTCCCTTCAGGCCCTTCCCCCCGGCACCTCCACCCCCTCCTTCACGAACACGTGCAGCCGCAGCCGCGCGCGCGACGCCGCGACGTAGAGGTTGCGCGGCTCGAGCGACCAGCGGCTCCCGTCCACGTCGAGGAGGAGCACCACGTCCGCCTCCAGCCCCTTGAACCTGTGCGGCGTCGCGTAGCGCAGCGCGCCGGGCACGCCGGCCGTCCCGTCGTCGCCGATCGGCACCACCGGGA
>CALBDV010000090.1 GCA_937927565.1 uncultured Holophagales bacterium | reverse complement strand
ACGACTTCGGGCTCGTGCGCCTTCCGACCAAGAACGTCGAGGCGATGGCGGTGAAAATCCCGGCTCCGCTCGCGTGCTACTGGCTGGGGCGGTCGGAGATCCTTGGCGCCTCGGTGGGTTCCCCAGAGGTTGGACGCCCATGAAGCACGCGACTCTTATCGACGCCACCGACCTCGATGCGAGAGCGGACTACCTAGAAGGGCGAGTCGAGCTTCCTGCCCTGCTTCGTCGCCTCATCGTAACGACAACGCCATCCCTGAAAGCCGTGCAGAACGACAACGTAGCGCCCAGGACGGTGTTGACGCCTGTGAAGAGCGGGGCGAGGCTGACACCCGGACCTGGCGGCACAGGGCTTTCGGGGTGAAGGGCGAAGTAGAGGCCGACTGGTGCGGGCAGGCGTCCTCGACCGAAGACGGCGGCGACTATCGGCGCGGGAGGGGTGCTTGCAGCGGCACCATCGGGCCAGACCGCTGTCTTCTCGAGAGCAACAATGATGTTGATGACCGTCTTCATGCACCAGCGCTCGAACGCCGGACCGGGCAGCCGGTAGGACAGCACGTCGTAGATTCGGCGTGGACGAAGGGTCATGCGCCGGGCTTGAATCGCCTCGATCTCGCGAACAGTCCGAAACACCGTGATCGCCGCGCTGTCGAGCACGGAGAGCCGGGAGTTGTGGTCGCGGCAGAGGATGTTGGCTTTGAGTGCTGTGAGAGGAACCTCCTGGAGAGGAGTCCGTAGCCAGCGAAACCCGCCGGCTATGGCGGTCTTCCCCTCGAAGAGGCCCTGCGTTACGAGGTGCTCGCCCGACTGCCCGCCCTTGCATCCATCGACAGAGGAGGCCCAGCACTTCATCTGCGTTCCTTCCTCACCCGCGTGATGTCGGAATCGGCGGCGAGCGAAGCGGGGCTCATTCGATCAGGATACGAATCCCGGGAAGCGCACGACGAACTAGGCGAGGAGTCCCTCCCTCATGGCAGCCCGGAGCACGTTTGCCACGTAGAGGACGTTCTGTGTGGCCGCAATGAGATGGCTAAGGAACTTCTGGCGAGATAGAAGCGTCTCGAGAGGAGCCATCTCCCGAAGAGCCCGGGCTTTCCCTTCGTCGTTGTGGAAGTAGTGACCATTGATCCAGAGGTCGGTCACGTACTCGGGTGTTATCGGCTTCCCATCGAAGGTCATCGAGATGCCGTCACTCTTGACTGAGGTGGCCCATTGGCCGCGGGCCTCAGCGAGGTCACGCTTCATTTCGGGGTCAGTGATGTGCTGCTGGCAGAGATTGAATATCCGGAAGAGAAACACCGGCTCGTCGTTCGAAAGGAACTGGCGGAGGGTGAGGAGAAAGGATCGGAGGTCTTCCTCGTCGGGTTGACTGAGCGAGACGCGAGTGCCGCGAGAGACCGAGAAGGAGAGCCCAAGGGAGGTGGGAAAGTGAGCGCGGACTACGCGCGTGCCAGCCAGTTCATCAGCCCTGTGGAGAAAACGCTCGAGTTGTTCCCGCGGTGTCATGGGCGGGCTTTAGCCTGACTCGAGAGAAATGAGCGCGAGAACACGAACGGCATCTTAGTTAGCTGCCACTCGAACAGTCCAGACGTAGGTGGCGACTGGCTCGGAGAATCCCCCGAGAAACGGGCCACCGGGACACCATCTGTCCCTGCCTGGGCCGATCCTTACTCGGGCGTAACGCCTCCCCAGCGTCAGGAGGCCTGCAAGCATCTGGCATTCGTTTGCGTCGGCGAGACGGCGGGGCTCGAGTTCGGCTCTCCCCGGGGGCCGTGGGCCCGTCGTACCAGGTCGCTTTGACGGAGGTGGAGAGCAGCTGGGGAAAGTGAATTCGGCGATCCCGGCGCAGCGCGGAGCCGGAAAGGTCAGGAGTTG
>CALBDV010000089.1 GCA_937927565.1 uncultured Holophagales bacterium | reverse complement strand
GAAGACGTGAGCGCCCATTCGTAACGTCACGAGCGCCAGCAGAACGTACTGGAGGCAACGCAGGCAGGGCGCTCCCGGCGTGACCGGACGACCGAGGCGCGGGCCGGGGCCCTCGTTGAGGGAATCCATATGCTGCGGACGATGATAGAGCTGTCTGGCCGATCTTAGACGGATGTGGTGGCTGGGGCTTCTTTAGATTGACGCTGAACAACGTGTGGGCTCCCGTTATCGGCCCAGAAGTCTCCCGCCTCGCCGAACATGCTGGGTACAAGGGAGTTCCGACTCGCGTCGCTGTTGAGTTTCCTCAGCGGTTCTGAGAATCGCTTCGGCGGGCCGCTCGGACGCGGAGCCATCGACCTTCCCCCGCCAACTCCGTCAGGGGTCGGTGGTTAACGACGAGCGCCGGCCATCGAGCCGGCGTTTCGCTTCGAAGGGCCAGTGTTTGCGGGGTTCTCGCACTCGTCCGTCCGCCGCCAGGGTTCTGACGAAGCCGTCGCCGAGAACCCTGTGCGGCGCCAGGGCCAGTTCTCGGGGGCCGGAAACGCTCTCAGGGAGACGATTCGGGGAGAGAACGGCGGAGGGCGGTTAACAGGTCGCCGTTCTGAGCGTCCGGAGTTCAGCAGGTCGCTGAACGCAACTATCTGGTTCAGGACTCTTTGCCGAATCGGAATCGCCGGTTCTCGTACTACAGGGTCGCTGTTGCGATGTCGGCGACGTCGGAGACGTTCGGGACCTTCACGCCGAGTCGCGCGTAGCACTCCCGCGCGTTCTTGCCGACGTTCGTCAGGAACGGAACGGTCTTTCGCCCGATCTGGGCACGGCCGGCGCGGATTCGGCCGAGCATCTCGAGCGCCACGGGGACCGACGTCCCCGTCTCTGCAAGCGTCTTCCTCATCACCCTCTCCACGGTCAGCGCCAGGACGCAGATGAAGACGTGCGCCCGGATCCGCCCCTCGGTCCAGTGGTACACCGGCCGCAGTCGCAGCGTGCTCTTCAGCGCGCGCCAACTTCTCTCGATCTCTGCCAGGGACTTGTAGCGGGTGATCATCTCGGCCGACGTCAGGTCCGACCGGCTCCCCTCCACGATGAGAACTCCGTCGATGCGTTTCTCGAAGGCGCAGGCCTCCTCGTCGGCCTTAACGGTGAGGCCGAGCGGTGCCGAGGAATCCAGCGTGACCTCGTACAGGCGGCCGATCTCGTGGTCCCTGAGGTAGTCATGAATCCTCAGCTGTGCGCCATCGGTCGTCATCTTGCGGCCCCTGCGCCGGACGGTGGGGTCCTGGGCCTTGCGCAGGCTCTCGAGGATCTCGGCGACCGTCGCGTCGGCCTTCTCGATGCGCCGCTCCCTGTTCTCCCGGCTCGTCCGAGCGATCTCGGGGTCGTACGCCACGGCGAAGTGGTCGCCGGGTCTTTCCCCTAGCATCCCCGCGGCGAAGACGACCGCCCTCTCGGCGTCCCGGGCCTCTTTCAGCGACTTCTCGCAGCGCTCCAGAAGCTCACTCGAATCCGCATCCCGCCTCAGGGAGTGCGCGATGAGGTAGTCCATCCCCGCCCCTCGGATCGCTTCCCGATTCGCCGCGCTGAGGATCCCCCGGTCTCCCACGAACGTGACCTTCGACAGCCCCGGGCGCTCCCGCAGGTCCTTCACGACGTCTTCCACCGTCTTGCGGTCCAGCGTGTTGCCAGGGAAGAGGTGGTGCGCGATCGGGATCCCGTCCGTCGTCGTCACCATCCCGATGACGATCTGTCGCCGATCACCACGGTGGTCCCGGCTGTAGCCGTACCGCCTCACGTCTTCTGCCGTCACGGATCGATCCCCCTCGAAGTAGCTCGACGTCAGGTCGTAGAAGACCATCTCGAGCTCCTCGTCGAACAGCGTCCGCACCGACTCGAAGACTTCCCGCTCGATCTCCTGCTTGCGCTCGATCAAGAAGTCCATGGCCCGCAGCAGGTTGTCGTACGTCACCGTCTCCCGGTCGATCCCCGGCACGCACACACCCTCCAGCCACGCCAGCAGCCCCAGCTTGCTGCGCGGGTCGCACAGCCTGTTGACGACCATCAGGCGAATGTGGACCTCCAGGTCGAACTCCCGACGCGAAGAGACCGCCTTCTCTTTCAGGATCGTCCCGATCCGCAGCTGCTGCCAGACACCCACGATCGCCCAGACGTGTCCGAAGTCCAGGGCAGCCGGGACATCGATCTCGCCGGCCTCGACGCCCGTCGATCGCCCGACGGCACGCGGCAACCCGTCTATGAGGCGGTCGACCTTAGTCCCGGAGAGATCCTCGACGTTTCCAAGGTGCAGGAGGACACGCGTGCGGGGCTTGCCCCCCTTCTCGGCGTCACGGAAGGACTCGACCAGCTGCACCGACCGGTACGTCCTCTCGCCCTGTTTGCTGGTGACGACTCGTACATACATCGCACCGAGACTGTCGCAACGCCAGAGGCTTCGCGCAAGACTGTGAAAATCCCGTCTACGTACGACCGCGATCTTGCCGTCGGAAAGACGGAACCATCATGGTTGTCGCGCTGCCCCCTGTGGAAATCCCCGGAAGCTGCCGAACCTCGGGGCCTTCTCCCGCTTCGCGAACGCCTCGGCCGACAGCCCGCTCCCGCGCTACCGCTTTCCGAGAGCCGCCATCCGCGTCTGCTCTTTTCGCGCTTGCCCATGTCCCACCCCAAGAGCGGGCGGCGTCGCGCATCACCACCGCCTTGGGAGGGATGTGGTTCGTCGGACGCTTACGGTGTGCCGACCCCATGTCGCAGAGAGCGTTCCCGGGCTACGAGCCGACGAAGGAGACGCTGGTTCACTCGACTTTGTGTGGGGGGCGACGAGACCTTCCGAAGACGCTGTACCGGGGAGGTGTTCGTATGTCGGCTGCGAACCCGAGTTTCATCTGCGTGCGCTGCTCGGGATGGAAACGCCAAGGGATCTGCAGAGCCTCTTTGGGGGGGGTCTGGCCGCCCTACTCTTCATCTACCGCGTCCTCTCCGCGCGACATTCGCGTCTTCCTTGCCCTCTCTGACCGGGAAGAGTCTCGTCATCCACGGAAGGCGCGTGATCGAGTACATCCATGTCAGCCCTGACCTGTGAATCCGAAAGGGGTCTTATGCCATGGGCCGGTATCCCCTCCATTTACAGCGGCGACCTCTCTGGGCATGCGATTTCCCGTCCAACCCGGGCTTTACGGCCTTCCAGGTGAGAGAGGGCTTCGACGGGACCCGTGCGCCTCGTCGCCGCGTTCCGGCCCGACGAGGCCAGGATGGCGGCCGGGTCGGCCG
>CALBDV010000088.1 GCA_937927565.1 uncultured Holophagales bacterium | reverse complement strand
CGGTGCCGTCGTAGCCGCTGCGCCGGATCGCGCGCGCGGCGGCCTCGACGATGCGCTCGTGCGTCTCTTCCTTACGGCTGGGGGCGGACCGTCGCATCTCGCCGATCAGAATATGATGCACATCATACCGTGTCAAGCGCGCCGGGCGAGGGGCGGGCCCCGTCACCATTCACAAGATCCGCCCCCTGGTCGGAACTGCGGATCGGCGGCGGGGTCTACCCCCCGCTTTGTCCTCGCGCCCGGGCCTTCGCGTCGATGAAGTCGGGGTGGGGGACGTTGAGGAGGCCGGCGACGCGGCGGATGAGGTGCTCCTCGAGGGGGTGCTTCTCGGCGTCGGCGAAGGCGACGAGCCACATCAGCTCGACGATCCGCTTCTTCTCCTCGAGAGAGAACCCCTTGTCGACGAGGCTCGTGAACTCGTAGAGCGAGATCGCGGCGTCCGCTTCGGCCTCGGCGAGACGGACCAACTCCTCGGTGTCGGCGAGGGAGAGGCCGAACGTCCCCTGGAGGGCGGTGCGGACGACGGTCCGCTCCTCGTTCCTGACGTCGGGGTCGGCGCGCATCACCTCGACGAGGAGGGCCGCTGCCGCGAGGCGGAGGCGCTGGCCCGGGTCGCCCCCGGCTTCCGCGGGGCCGCCGACCACACGTTCCTGGAAGAACCGCTTGAGGGAGTCGAGCATCGCGCTAGTGTCTCGTCCCTCGGGGGCTTCGTCCAGACGACCGGCGTCGGGTTCTCGTTCGAGTCCCTGTTTGACCGCCGGTGTGATTTTCCGATACGTGGAGCGAATCATGGGGTGAAGGCGGCATCGACAGCGCCGCGACCAAGGGAAGGAACCCGATGACGAAACCGGCGCGGCAGGACCGATTTCTGGTCCTGCTCGACGAGCACAAGAAGATCCTCTACAAGATCGCCAGCTCGTACTGCCGGAACGCGGCGGACCGGCAGGACCTGGTGCAGGAGATGGTCGTTCAGCTCTGGCGGTCGTTCGACCGCTACGACGAGCGCTACCGGTTCTCCACCTGGATGTACCGGATCGCCCTGAACGTGGCGATCTCCTTCTATCGGGGTGAAGCCCGGAGGTCACGATTCCACGTGCCGGCCGAGGACACCCTCCTGGAAGTCCCGGCGGAAGCACCCGGATCCTCCACGTCGGACGACGACCTGCGGCTCCTGGAGCACTTCATCGGGCAGCTCGACGAGCTCGACCGGGCGCTCGTCATCCTCTATCTCGACGGAAACCGCCACGACACGATCGCCGAGATTCTCGGAATTTCGGAAACCAACGTCGGCACGAAGATCAGCCGGATCAAGCAGCGGCTTCGGCGCGACCTGACGAAGAAGACCTGAACGGAGGGACGGAACATGGAGCTCGACGATCTGAAGCGCCAATGGGAAGACCAGGACAGGAAGCTGGACGTCCGCCTCCGTCTGAACGCGCGGCGGCTGAACGACTCCGTTCTCGCCAGGGCCGATACGGCCACCCGGGGGCTGTCGCGCCTGCTCTGGCTCGAGCTCGTGATGAACGCCGCAGCCGCCCTCCTCACGGGCTCGTTCCTGGCGGACCACATCTCCGAGGCACGCTTCGTGATTCCGGCTGCGGGTCTCCATCTGGGCGTGATCGCCCTCATCGTCGCTTCCATTCACCAGCTGGTGGCGATCGGAAAGCTGGACTACGCCGCGCCGGTCGTCGGGATTCAGAAACGACTGGAATCGCTCCGCGTCGAGCGGATTCGAGCCACGAAGTGGACGCTGCTGTGCTCCCCGCTCCTATGGCCCCCTCTCCTGATCGTGGCGCTGAAGGGACTATTCGGCGTCGATGCCTATGCGACCTGCGGCGCTGCCTTCCTGATCGCCAACCTCCTCTTCGGTGTTCTGGTCATCGTGCTGGCGGTATGGACCTCGAGGCGCTACGCCACCCGGATGGGGCGCTCACCTCTCGTGCAGGGCCTGATGAGGGACCTTGCAGGCGACAGCCTGAACGCCGCGGCCGGCTTCCTGAGCTCGATCTCGCGGTTCGAAGAGGACGAGAGCCGCGCCTGACCTCGCAGCCCGCCGGCCGAACAGACCCCTTCCCCGAGACAGCGCGAATCGCCTGCCGGGCGCCGGCCAGGAGAACGTCCTCTCTTCGAGGCGCTCCGGGGTGACGCGCGGCTCTGCTCGCAATCGCGGTGCGCGACTCGCCGACCGGAAAGGGGAGTAGTTCCGGCCGCCCGTTGCGGACGGCCTCGCCATCGGTATCGCGAGCGTCCTTGAGAAGCGGCTCCTCGAACTCCGTGCCGCGTGGGACGCCACGCTCGTCGTGGCGCACGTGCACGGCGACAACGGCGACACTCTGATTCCCGGCAACGCCGTCCCCAGGGTGCTCGAGGTCACCCTCGTCGCGCGCGATCTGCTCACTCTGAAGGAGACGGGGCGGCACTTCGCCGGTCCCCTTCCCCGTCCGGGCCTCGACTTCCCGAACGACTCCGAGCGGACGGAGCTTCCGCTGCTCGCGCCCTCGCCAGGCTGAACCTCTTCGGGGACCCGATCGGGCTCACGAATCCTCGGCGTCGCGCGGTGCCATCCCGTACCGGGTCCGGTAGGCGTCGACCGCCTGCTCGATCGTGGGGAAGAAGTTCCCGACGCCCAGCTTCGCGAAGAGGCCGTACCGCTTCAGGC
>CALBDV010000087.1 GCA_937927565.1 uncultured Holophagales bacterium | reverse complement strand
CGCGGCGGCTTCGGCATCTACCACGGCCGGATCTTCCAGTCGATCTTCTCGCAGAGCGGGGCGAACCTCCGCTTCAACCCGCCGAACGCCGCGCTCCTCTCCTACACGAACCAGCTGAACGTCTCGGACCCGTCGAACGGCTACGTCTTCACGCCGGGCGTGACGCCGACGACGCGCATCACGATCCTCGAGGTCGACCCGCAGCTGGCGATGCCGCAGGTCTGGCAGTGGAACGTCAGCTTCGAGCGGAAGCTGGGGTGGGAGACGACGATGCGGCTGAGCTACGTCGGCAACCACGGCTCGGACCTCCTCAAGTACACGCCGACGAACCTCGCGATCACCCCGGCACAAGGGGGAATCGTCGTGGTCAACAGTCCGTTCAACGCGCCGGCGGCGGGATTCCCCGACCTGAGGGGTGTCCTGATCGACAGGGTCGCGGCCGACTGGCGGTGTGCGGGTACGGGCTTTCTTCCCGGCCTCACCGTGAACGCGGCCTGCCCCGTCCCGGTCCCGATCGCCAACAACGAGATCAGTCTCCGGGCTCCGCGGACGAACGAGCGCCGGCCCGACCCCCGTTACGGGCAGAACCTGATGATCTCGAACGACAACTACTCGAACTACAACGCGTTCCAGATCGAGCTCCAGAAGCGCTTCACACGCGACTTCTCGGGGCAGCTGTCGTACACGTTCGGCAAGACCCTCGACACCGGCTCGGACGCCACGAACCTCGGTGCCGGGGACACGAACATCACCGGACCGAACGACGACTTCGCCTACGGCTACTCGCGTTTCGACACGCGGCACCGCCTGACCGTCCTCGGAAGCTACGACCTCCCCTTCTACAGGGGCCAGCGCGATGTCGTCGGTCAGCTCCTCGGCGGCTGGAAGATCGCGGCGACCTTCCGCTACGCCAGCGGGACCCCGTTCTCGGTCGTCGACAGCGCGACCGACGACATCGACTGGGACGGTTTCCAGGAAGACCGGCCCATCGTCCTCGATCCGGGAGTCCTCGGCGCGGTCGTCGACGACCCGGGCACCGCGAAGTCGGAGCTTCCGTCGGGAGCGTTCCGCCGCGCGACCCCCGAGGACTCCGTCGACGATCTCGTCCGGCGCAACCAGTTCCGGATGGACAGCCTCCTGAACCTCGACCTCGGCGTCTACAAGACGATCTTCATGCCGTGGGAGAACCACCAGCTGGTCCTCCGCGCGGAGATCTACAACGTGTTCAACCGTGCCCAGTTCGGCACCCCGTCGAACGACTGGGCGGCCTCGACGTTCGGCGCGCTCACCGGCCTACAGGTCAGCTACCGCCCGCGGACTCTCCAGTTCGCGGCGCGCTACGTCTTCTAGAGCCAGGGATGCCGGGTCCGGGCGGGGGGATGCCCCCGCCCGGCGCGCGCCGGCCGTCAGGCCCTCGCGCCCGGCCCCGCTCTCGTCGCGAGGTCGTCCGGTAACGGGCGGACGGTCGTCGGCGCGGCTACAGGACGAGGTAGACCGTCAGGAGGATGCCGAGGACGCCGAGCAGCGTCGCGAGCCCCTCGTGGAGCCGTCCGTCGCGCCCGGCGGGGCGGTCGGCTGCGGGGAGGGTACGAAGGAAGGTGCGGTGCTCGCGTGTCGCCAGGAGAATCGACGCGGTCCCGGCCAGGACCAGGAGGACCCCGATCGCGCCGGAGAGGGGCGCGAGTCGCGGCGCGTGCGCCTCGGCCCCGAGCTGCATCGAGACGAGCCGCAGGAAGAGCCCGAAGCGCGCCACGAGGAAGCCGAAGGCCATCACCGTGAGACCGGTCCGGATCCACGCGAGGAGGGTGCGCTCGGCGGCGAAGAAGACGCGCGGGTCGCTCATGAGCGGGAGACTACACGGCCGTCCGGCGCAAGCCCGCCCGGCCGCCACGCACCGCGGCCTGCATCTGCTTCACCAGCCGCGTGACGTCGAGCCGGCTCCGGCTCCGCCACTTCAGGGACGGGTCGGAGTACTGCTCGAGCTCGCGCTCCCACTGGCGGAAGAGAGCGCCGGCCACGTCCTTGACGCCGGCGATGCGGTCGCGAACCGCCTCGGCCCGCTTGCGGCTCGCCCGGAGTGGGGCGACGTTCCCGTTCTCTCTCGGAGACGGGGCCGGCTGACGGACGCGGCGCCTTGGCCCGGGCACGTCCCCCTGCAGCGATCTCCTCGAGCCCTGCCTCCCGCCTTGACCGCGCACTGCCGGGGCGGCAGAGTCACGGGGTGAGCCTCTCGGCCCGGATGCCGCGACTCCTGGACGCGCTCGTCGCGGTCCTCTCCGCCGTCGCGGCGTGGAGGGTCGTCCGGACGGTCCTCGAGGCGCCCCGCCACACCTTTGCCGAGACGCGCCTGATGCCGCTCTTTCGGGCGCTCGAGCTCTCGTCCCCCTACACCGCCCCGGGCGACGGGGCGTGCTATCTCCCGATGTACCCCCCGCTCGGCTTCCTCGCGTACGCGCCGGCCGCTCTCTTCCAGGAGCCCGCGAGCGTCCTGCAGGCCGGAGCCGCGATCTCCCTGCTCGCCGTGCTCCTCCCGTTCGCCCTCCTCGCCAGGCTCTCCTCGGGCTCGCCCGGCGCCCTGCGCCGGGTGGCCCTCTGCCTCGCAGCCCTCGTCTTCCTCGTCCACGTCTCGCCGGTCCTCGTGACGGCCGTCTTCGTCCACGCCGACGCCCCGGCCATCGGCCTCGTCCTGCTCGGGGCGCTGCCCCTCGCGCTCGGCTTCCGCCGCGACGACCAGCGCCTGCTCGTCCTCGCCGCGCTCGTCCTCTCCCTGGCGCCGTGGACGAAGCACACCCTCGCTCCCGTCCTCCTCCTGCCGGCGCTCGCGCTGGCGAGCCGCCGGGAATGGCGTCGTTCCGCCGCGCACCTGGCGCTCGCTGCGGGGCTCCAGGCCGCATGGGCGGCGCTCTTCGCCGCCGTGTTCGGCGGCGCCGGTCTCCGCTTCTGGCTCCTCGAGTTCCCGGCTCTCCATCCGTGGCTCGGCGAACCGCTTCCGATTCTCGCCCTCTCGGCCCGCGTCCTTCTCTCCCTGGTCGTCGTCGAGGCCGCCGTGCTGGCCGGCGCGGCGATCGCCCTGTCGGCGCGGCTCTCCCTCGCAAAGGACTGGGCACGGCACCCCTGGTGCATCCTCGTCACCGGGGCGCTCCTCCTCTGGCCCACGTCGCTCCTCGGCTACGTCAAGGTCGGGGGCGCGCTGAACAGCTTCCTGCCGACAGCGCTCCTCCTCGCCGGAGCGCTCCTCCTCCTTCCCATCGACCGCGAGGCGGGAGCGGAGCTCCCGTCGGGCGCCCCGGCCGGAGCGCTTCTCGTCGCCGCAACACTCCTCGGGGGCCAGGCCGCTCTCGAGTCGGCCGTCTCGCCCTCGGTCGCGGACGGCCGGAACGAGCCCGAGAGCTCGGTCGCATTTCAGACGCTGCGGAAGAACCCCGAAGGGTTCCTCTTCCCCTGGTTCCCGATGTCGACGCACCTCGCCACCGGGCGCTTCGCCCACAGCGAGCTCGGGATCCGGGAGCGCGAGCTCGGAGGCCTCACGGTGTCGCCGGCGCAGCTCCGGGGCGGCCTCCCTCCGCAGCTTCGGTGGATCGTCTGCGGAAAGGACCCGTGCGAGAGCACGCTCGCCCACTTCCGCGTGGTCGGCCGGAGGGGCCTCGACACCCCGTCCGGCGCGTGGACGATCTACGAGGTGGCACCGCTCGACCCTCGCTGACGCGCTTCGCCGTCTGGGCGCGAGCGTCTTCTCGATCTCGCTCTCGAGGCTCTCCGGGGCATTTGGGGCGAAGGGCCCTCGGCTCCCTCGCGAGGTACGCCGGGGCCAGATGAGCCGCGCGCCGAGGTTCACGCTCTCGGCGGAAGCGGCGCCTCGGCAGCTGGAGGGGGATGCCGTCTGCGCCGACCTCCTGAAGCAGGTCCGAAAGACCCTCGGTCTCCTCGAAACGGACCTTCGCCACCTCTCGCTCAGGACACAGGAGTTTCGGTCTCTCGGCGGACCGAGCGGTGAGAGGGTCTTCGAAGCGTGCGTTCAGAACCGGACACCCGCAGCGTGGCGGGTCTTCTTCGTGGGTGGCCCGTACCGGATCGAGAAAGGACGAAGAGCCGCCGTCCACACGACCGTTGCCCCGACGCTCCACCCCTGAACTCGAAGGGACAGGAAGCCTGATTCTCGGCGACGGCGACGGCTGAGCCGGAGAGCCGAGGCCGGGAAGGCGGCCCTCGTGCCCGGGAGGGTTCTTCGCCTACGCGTGGACGCCGGGCGCCTCGTGGCCCGATCTCGCAACATACTCCTCGTAGCTGCCGTCGTACGTCACGGGCCGGCCCGAGCCGTCCTCGCCGCCGATCTCGAGGAC
>CALBDV010000086.1 GCA_937927565.1 uncultured Holophagales bacterium | reverse complement strand
GTCCTGTATGCCGTCCCGTTCGGAGACTGACGATGCGACGCCGACAGACCGAGGTCATGCGCTAGTTGGACGAGCAGATCAAAGCCGACCCCGCGTTCGCACGCGCCGTCGAAGAACGGCAGAAGGAGATGCGAGCGGAGAGCGAAGTCGCGGAAGCGCATGACAAAGCATCGCGTTCCCGGGATCGGAAGAGGAAGGGATGATGACGACGACAATGCCGAGGGAACTCGCAATGGCCGCGGCGATGAAGCTCCCGGCGGAGTCGTGGACTCTCGTCTTCGAGCTCCTCATCGGGGATATCCCTGTCGAGCCCGACCCCGAGGTCGAGGCCGCGTCGCTCGCGGAAGTGGAGCGCCAGATGAGGGAGACGGACCCGTCCAAGCTGATTCCAGGCGACGTCGTGTTCGCCAGAGTGCGAGCGGCGATGCGCAAGCCCAGACCGGAGCGCCCCCCGGTCGAGGTTGACGGGGTCGTCCTTTGCGTACGAGACGTGATCGAGGCCTGCGAGGCTCTGCCGGCCGCGGATCGGCTCGAGCTGGCGGGCCGGTACCTGGAGCGGGAGCAGGTGACCGTGCCGTCGCGGCACCCGCCGACGTGGCTCGAGGACTCGGCTCGCTGGCTGGCGGCAGCCAGGGCGGCACAGGGCTGACGGACGGGGAAAGGGGGTACGGCGTGGGGATGTTCGACGTCTACCAGCCGGTCCCGGGCCTGGTTTGCCCGCTCTGCGCGACGCGCCTCAGGACCTGGCAGGGGAAGGAGGGCCCGCGGCTCTGCCTCGTCTTCAGGAAGGGCGTGTTCGACGCCATCGGCACCGCGCTTGACGGGTGGCCCGTGTACCGGAAGCAGTATGGAGAACCGGTCCGCCTCCCGCCCGTGCTCCACATCTACTCGCACGACTGCCGGCGGCACGGCCGGATCCGCGCGCGGTGCACGAGCGAAGAGGGGACCTGGTCGCGGACAGAGATCATTCCGCCCGACGACGTCCCTGCGTGACGTCGATGAACCCTTCGGCAAGAAGGCTTCGATGGCCGGTGTCGAGGCCCTCCGCAATCTGCTCGAAGAAGAGGTAGTGGAGAAGACGCTCGCACCGAAAGCCGACGAGCGTCTCGGCGAAATCGAAGTCCCTCTCCTCCCATCCCTCCCGGA
>CALBDV010000085.1 GCA_937927565.1 uncultured Holophagales bacterium | reverse complement strand
TGAGGACGCCCGTGGCACGCCTCGGTCTCTACCAGCCGTTCATCGAGGACCGGAACGTCCGCCGCCTCTACCGGCTCAAGATCGAACTCCGGGAACGCGAGGGGCACCGAGTTCCTATGACGGCCCTCGTGAACCGAATCCTCGACGACTTCTTCGATCAGGGATCTGCTGCTGGACGCCCCATGCCCGGGTCAAGTCCTTCCAGGAGCCAAAAGGGCCTTTCGCTCGTCCTTTCCCGCTGAAAAACAATCTCCGGTTTCCGCACCCCATCGGTCCCGATGGGGTGCGCTTCCTCGTGGTTGCGCCCTTCTCGGCGGCGTCGAGACCCGCCGGTGGGCCGCGCGCAGGGGGGCAAGCGAGGGGTAGGTCGCGTCGGGCCGCCGGGGCAAACCGATCTCGCTCAGCAGGTTAGCCGGATCGTGAGCGGGCTGGGCCCGGCAGGAAACGTTGAGGCACCTATAATCCGATTCGGTCCCCGAGGACGAAAAATGAGACGTGGCCGTGATGCGCCTTCAGGCGCCCAGCGCACCCGAATATGGGAAGGGAGAGGGCGCCATGCAAGTTGAGACGGCAGCCCCAGATGACCTGCAGTTCGATCGGGAGAATCCACGGTTCACCGACCAGAGCTTCTCCACGGAAGACGAGATCATCCAGTACCTCTACGACCATGCGGATGTGGACGAGCTGATCCAATCGATCCTCTCCGCGGGGTACGTCGACTTCGAACCGATGATCGTCCTTCGCGACGGCAATGTCGTCCTGGAAGGCAACCGGCGGCTGGCTGCGCTCCGGCTCATCTCGCGAGAGGAACTCCGCAAGAAGCTCCGGATCACGATTCCCGCTACATCCCGTCCGGATCCCGCGCCCGCCTCGGTGCGCATTCACTTGGTTGATTCTCGAAGCGAGGCCCGAGGATTCATCGGATTCAAGCACATCAACGGACCATTCAAGTGGGATGCCCTGGCGAAGGCGAAATACGCCGCACAGTGGTTCGAAGAAGGCGGCGACATCGCGACCATCAGCCGGACCCTCGGCGACAACCACAATACGGTTCGCCGCCTCGTCACAGGTTGGTATGCCCTGAAGCAGGCTCTATCAGACGGGTTCGATCTAAACCAGATATCGAAGAAGACGTTTTCCTTTTCCCACCTTTATACGGCGCTCACGCGCGCATCTGTCCGTGAGTATCTCGGGCTGAGCGCCGAGGACCTCTCCTCCACGCCACAAAAGGCGCCCATCCCTTCCACGCATCGCGAAGAGCTGATGCGAGTCATGTCGTGGCTCTTCGGCCAGGAACAGAAGGGCGAGCCCACGTTGATCCAGAGTCAGAACCCGAACCTCAACGAACTGAGCAAGGTCCTCGGTCACGCGGAGGCCCGGCACATGCTGCTGGCCCGCCGTGATCTCAGAGTCGCGTATGACAGGGTAGAGCCAGCGTCGGCTCGCTTTGAAGAAGCGCTGATGAAGTCCGCGAAGCAGTGCGAGGACACCATGGCGCTCTCGGGCTCGTACGAGGGCGATCCGACTCTCCTTCGCGTCGCCGAAGGTCTCCAGAAGACGACGAAGACGCTCGTGGCGGCGATGCGAAGCGTGACCGAACGAACTTCGGATGGCGAATGACCATCGTTCTCCAGCCACCCTCGCAGGGAGAATCTCGTAGCGATCTTGCCGACTGGCTCGAGCTGCACGCCCTCCAATCAACTCGGCAGAAAATCTCCAGCGCGGCGCTCTCGAATGTGCTGGACTTTCTGGAGGACGACAAGAGCTCGACCACGCCTGACGATGACTCTGATCGGAGCTCAGGTGACAGAATCCTCGCTGACGAGGACAGGGACGCCACGGTGGCAGCGGCCTTCGAGGAGTTGCAGTACCGCCAAGAGCACCTGGGGGCTGCGTACCCGTTCACCGTCGACGCCCGTCGGCTAGTCCTCTCTCGGGCCAGCACGACGCCCGGCGTCGATGTAGGCCAGACCGTGTACCTGTTCTGCTTGTTCGCGTCAGCGATTCGAGAGGCCCGGATACAGCCAAGAGCTCTTATGGCTGGTCTCGAGAGCCGAATCGCGGACAACTTTCAGATCTGCGCCTGTCTCGCGGCCGGGGGGTACCTGAACGGCGATGTCGTTTCCTTCGGCTTTCCACGCGCTACCGGCACAGGGTTTCTGCCGGCGCTTCGCGCAGCGTACGGGCGGTTCGGTGTCGGAGACGTATGTTCAGAGATTCCGATCGGCTTGCCACAGGCTCTGAAGGATGGCGGAATCGATGTTGTCGCTTGGCGCGATCATCCGGACAGGATGCCAAGCAAGATCTATCTGCTGGGTCAGTCTGCGTCGGGGAAGGATTGGAAAGGCAAGTCCGTCGTTGAGTACATCGGGCAGTTTCACGGAGCCTGGTTCACGAATGCCCCAGCGAAGAACTGTCTACCGGCGATGTTCATCCCCTTCACGCTCCACGCTGAGCAGCAAGAGGTGGCGGGCCAACTATTTTCGGATTTGATCCGCAGGCGATTCTGGTATGAGGAGATGAGGTTCGGGCTCATCTTCGATCGGCTCCGGATAGCTCACTACGCGGACTCGATTTCGAACGACGCGGGAGAGTTACCTCAGCGAGTCGAAGGCAGCGACCGGTTTCATAGGATTCGGTCGTGGGTTACGGAAGCCATTCGGCTGGTGAGTCCTGCGGAAGAGGCCGCGTGAGACATCCGCTGCACTCGATCTGTCCGTACTTCGCCATGTTCCCGGAGGACTTCGTTGCGAGGCAGCTTCTCGCCTACACGCGTCGTGGCGACGTCGTCTTCGACCCCTTCTGCGGGCGAGGCACGACGATCTTCGAGAGTCTTCTCAACGGTCGACGCGCGGCAGGAGTCGACATCAACCCCGTCGCCGCATGTATCAGCGGGGCAAAGGCCGACCCGCCGACCCTTCCGCACGTTCTGCGTCGCCTCGCTCAGTTGGAGAAGGACTCGGCCAGCTCGGGACAGACGGCACCGACTCTCAGTGACTTCTTCCGCATGTGCTTCCATGAGCGGACGCTCGGGGAGATTCTCTTCCTCCGGCGTTCCCTCGATTGGCGCGGTTCGAAGGTCGATCGCTTCATCGCGGCAATCGCGCTCGCCTGCCTTCATGGAGAATCCCATAAATCGCAGAACTGCCTCAGTAATCGAATGCCGCGCACGATCAGCACCAAGCCGGCGTACTCAGTCCGATGGTGGGAGCAGAGGTCGCTCCTGCCGCCGGAGCGCCGGACATTCGACATCCTGAGGACGGTCGCCAGGTTTCGCCTGTCCGAGCCCCTTCCGACTCTACGGGGATCAGCTCGGCTCGGGGATGCGCGTCGTGCAGGGTACCTTCTGCCGAGCATGAAGGAGACTGTTCATCTGATCGTGACGTCGCCACCCTACCTCGACACGACGGACTACCAGGAGGACCAGTGGCTTCGGTTGTGGTTCCTGGGAGGCCCGGACTACCCAACCAGTTCAGGAAGCGGAGACAACCGGCACACGAACCGCGCCTTCTACTGGGA
>CALBDV010000084.1 GCA_937927565.1 uncultured Holophagales bacterium | reverse complement strand
TCGGGCAGACCTGGAGCCCCTTCATGGACCCGGACATCTTCCCGAACACGGTCGAATACTGGGGCCCGAGCGGCATGCCGCTCTTCCGGAACATCCAGCTCCGCTGGATGCCGATGCGGGGCGACGACGAGCTCTTCATCGCCCTCGAGCGCCCGGGCGCGAGCGCCGACGGCGGCGTCTACGCCGACCGTGTCGAGCTGGAGGGGGTGAAGATCCGAACTCCCCTCCCCGACCTCTCCGCGCACTACCGCAAGACGAGCACGTGGGGCCACTTCCAGGTCGCCGGCATCCTCCGGCAGATCAAGTGGGACGACGTGAATACCGACCAGCTCGACCTCTCGGGAAGCGACACCGGCTGGGGCCTCCACGCGTCGACGAACCTGAAGGTGGGGAGCGGCGACCTGATCCGGGCGTCCGTCGTCTACGGCGAAGGCATCGAGAACTACATGAACGACGCGCCGATCGACATCGGCATCCGGAACAACTTCGGCGACCCGACGAAGCCGGTCGTCGGCGAGGCGATCCCGCTCCTGGGCATCGTCGCGTTCTACGAGCACGCCTGGTCGAAGAGGTTCAACACCGCAATCGGCTACTCCTACTTCGGGATGGACAACCCAGACGGGCAGTCTCCGGACGCCTTCGACTCCGGCCACTACGCCATCGGGAACGTCATGTACACGCCGGTCTCGGGGGTCATGGCGGCGGCGGAGCTCCAGTGGGGCCAGCGGAAGAACTTCACCGACGGCTGGAGCACCGACGACCTGCGGTTCCAGATGTCGTTCAAGTACAACTTCTCCTGGACCCTCGGAGGTAAGAAGTGAGCACGAAACCGATGCGCACCTGCAGTACGCTCGCTCTCGTCGCGGTCCTGCTCTCCGGCGCGGCCCCCGCCACCGCCCAGTCCCCCGCCGACGTCGAGGCGGCCCTGAAGGCCGCCCACGCGAAGTTCAAGGACCTCAAGGAAGGCGCGAACGCCGACTACATCCCGGCCCTCGCGAAGGTCGACCCGAACATCTTCGGGATCGTCGTCGTCACGACCGACGGGAAGGTTTACACGATCGGCGACGCCACCTCGGAGGTCTCGATCCAGTCGATCTCCAAGGTCTTCACCATGGCGCGCGTCATGGAGGAGCAGGGGCCGGAAGCGATCGCCGGAAACATGGGCGTCGACGCGACGGGCCAGGTCTTCAACTCGATCGTGGCCGTCGAGCAGTTCAAGGGCGCCGAGATGAACCCGCTCGTGAATGCCGGCGCGATCACGGCGACGAGCATGGTGAAGGGCGCGACCGCCGAGGAGATCTGGGGCTCGATCATCGGAACCTACAACGACTTCGCCGGGCGGCCGCTCTCGGTCAACCAGGAGGTCTACAAGTCCGAGGCCGACACGAACCAGCGCAACCAGGCGATCGCGATGCTGATGTACGCGTACGGGCGGATCAAGGCCGAGCCGCTCCGGGCCTGCGACCTCTACACGAAGCAGTGCTCGGTGAACGTGAACGCGAAGGACCTCGCCGTCATGGCCGCGACGCTCGCGAACGGCGGGAAGAACCCGGTGACCGGCAGGCAGGTCGTGAAGTCCGAGAACGTCCCGGAGATCCTCGCCGTCATGGCGACCGCGGGCCTCTACGACGACAGCGGCAAGTGGCTCTTCACGACCGGGCTTCCGGCCAAGAGCGGCGTGGGTGGCGGCCTCCTCGCGGTCTCGCCCGGGAAGTTCGGGATCGCCGCCATCGCCCCGCCGCTCGACAAGGCGGGCAACAGCGTCAAGGCGCAGAAGGCGATCGCCGACGTCTCGAACGCGCTCGGCGGGAACCCCTACGCGCCGAAGCCCAGGTGAGGAACCCGGCCCGATCCGGGAGGTCCGGGCCGATACGGCATGATCAGTACCAACCGCCGGAACCCGGCGGAGGGGCGGGAAAGGGAGCGACGACGATGGCAAAGAAGAAGAAGCCGGTCGACGAGGCAAGGGCGGCGGGCGACGCGAAGCTCGGCCGCAAGGAATACGACAGGGAGCTCGAGCGCCTCCACGTCGAGCTGGTCAAGCTCCAGAGGTGGGTCGTCGCGAAGGGGCTCAAGGTCTGCGTCGTCTTCGAGGGGCGTGACGGAGCCGGCAAGGGGGGCACGATCAAGGCGATCACCGAGCGCGTGAGCCCACGCGTCTTCCGTGTCGTCGCGCTCCCCGCGCCGACGGAGCGCGAGAAGACCCAGATGTACATCCAGCGCTACATGGCGCACTTCCCGGCCGCGGGCGAGGTCGTGATCTTCGACCGGAGCTGGTACAACCGCGCCGGCGTCGAGCGGGTCATGGGATTCACGCCCATGGACAAGGTGAAGAAGTTTCTCGGGGCGGTTCCCTTCGTCGAGAAGGCGATGGTCGAGGCCGGGATCATCCTGGTCAAGTACTGGCTCGAGGTGACTCCCGAGGAGCAGACCCGGCGCCTGAAGGGGCGCATCGAGGACGGTCGCAAGATCTGGAAGCTGACCTCGATGGACCTCAAGTCGTACTGCCGCTGGTACGACTACTCGCGCGCACGGGACGACATGTTCGCGGCGACCGACACCGACTTTGCGCCGTGGCTCGTGGCCCGCTCCGACGACAAGAAGAAGGCGCGGCTCAACATCATCAGCGATCTCCTGAGCCGGGTGCCGTACGAGGAGATCAAGGAGAAGAAGGTGAAGCTCCCGAAGCGCCAGAAGCCGGGCGACTACGAGGAGACGAAGCACCCGTTCAAGTACGTCGCCGAGAAGTTCTGAGCGGTTCCCCCGGAGGATCGCGGCCCGGACGGCGACGACCGTTCGGGCCGCCGTCGCTTCGACCGCTCGTCAGACGGGAGGCGGCGCGGAGGTCGCGCCGGGGCCGGAAACGCTCGGCGGGAATCCGGCGGTTCCGTGCATCGAGAGGAGCCGCCCGATCAGCACCGCGGGGTAGAGGACCCCGATGAGCGACTCGAGGTTAGCGAGCGCCCGCGCCTGCTGGGAGACGGGCAGGATCTCGCCGTAGCCGACCGTCGTGAGGGTCACGAAGCTGAAGTAGAGGGTCGCGGGATAGGCCCCTTCCGCCGGGTTCGGGCCGGCTTGGAGCGATCCGGGCCGCACGAGCTCGAGCCACTCGTAGGCGAGCGCCCAGGTGAGGCCGACGAGGAGGTACGCGGCGGCGGCCCCGACGAGGCGGTGTGTCGAGACCGGGCCCGGGGCGAAGACCCGGAAGAGGGTCACGACGGTGAAGAGGGCGATCGTCGCGCACGTCGCGCCGACCCTCCAGGGCCCGAACGGGTCGCCGCCGCCGATCAGCCGGGCGAGCTCGAGGGCCGTTGCCGAGCCCGCGAAGAGACAGGCGCCGAGCTTCGCCCAGGGGCTCGGGAAGACGACGAGCACTCCGACGACGAAGAGGAGGACCAGAGCGACCGAGCTCGCCGGCGCGAGGACCGGGAACCATGCCCTCAGGAACGGGACGAGGAAGAGGTTGACGACGAGGAAGACGAAGAGGACGGTCCCGCCCTCCTCCTTCTTCCAGACCGACGCGGTGCCGTGAATGAACTTCTGCATCGTCGAGGCTGCCGGGATTCTCCCACCGCGCGCCGTTTGCCGGATTCGGATACACCCGCGCTTCCGGCGAAATGCCTCAACGCCGCAGAGGTGACGGGCGACAATAGGGGATAACGGCAGCGTCCGTCCCCGCCCCGAGGAGGATCGAATGGCCAGCCCGAACGCGCAACGCCCCGGCCTCGTCCTCGACTGGCTCCCGGGGTACCGCAAGGAGTGGCTGACGGCCGACGTCGTCGCCGGCGTCACGTCGGCCGCAGTCGTCGTCCCGAAGGCGCTGGCTTTCGCGACCATCGCGGGCCTTCCGCTGCAGGCGGGCCTCGCCACGGCGTTCGTCCCGGCGGTCCTCTACGCCCTCCTCGGCGCGTCGCGGCCGCTGAGCATCAGCACGACGACGACGATCGCGATCCTTGCGGGTGTCCAGGTCTCGACGCTGGCGCCCGAGGGGAGCGGGGTCTCGCCCCTGACGGTCGCGGCGACCCTGTCGGTCGTCGTCGGCGCGATCCTCCTCGTCGCGCGCCTCCTCCGCCTCGGGGCCGTCGCGAACCTGATCTCCGACCCGGTCCTCACGGGTTTCAAGGCGGGGATCGGCCTCGTCATCATCGTCGACCAGCTTCCGAAGCTCCTCGGCGTCCACATCACGAAGGCGGGCTGGCTCCGGGACCTCGTCTCCGTCCTCCGGCACCTCGGCGAGGTCCACGCCCCGACGCTCCTCGTCGGCGCGGGGCTCCTCGCGGCGATCTTCCTCGTCGAGCGCTTCGCGCCGAAGCTCCCCGGCCCGCTTCTCGCCGTCGTCCTGGCCATCGCGGCCTCGAGCGCTCTCGGCCTCGCAGCCCTGGGCGTCGCGACGGTCGGCGACGTGCCGGCCGGGTTCCCGCCGCTCACGCTGCCGAACCTCTCCCTCGTCGAGGAGCTCTGGCCGGGGGCGGTCGGCATCGCGTTGATGAGCTTCATCGAGACGGCCGCCGTCGGCCGCGCCTTCCGTGGGAAGGGCGAGCCGCAGCCCGATCCCGACCGGGAGCTCGTCGCCCTCGGTGCGGCGAACGTCGCCGGCGGGTTCTTCGGCTGCATGCCCTCGGGCGGCGGCACGTCGCAGTCGGCGGTCAGCCGGAGCGCCGGCGCGAAGACCCAGCTCTGCGGGGCGGTCGCCGCCCTCGGCGCCCTGGCGACGCTTCTCTTCCTCGCGCCGCTCCTCGGCCTCATGCCGTCGGCCGCGCTCGCGGCCGTCGTCGTCGCGACGTCGATCCCGCTCATCAAGGTCGGCGACTTCCGCGCAATCGCGAAGATCCGGAAGACCGAGCTCCTCTGGGCGTTCGCCGCGACGGCCGGAGTCGTCGTTCTCGGGACGCTGAAGGGGATCCTCGTCGCCGTCGTCGTCTCCCTCGTCGCGCTCGCCGCGCAGGCTGTGAGGCCCCCGGTCTACGAGGTCCGGCGCAAGCCCGGAACGCCCTACTTCCGCCACGTCTCGTCCGAGCACCCGGAGGACGAGGCCTTCCCGGGGGTCCTCCTCGTGAGGATCGTCGGGCGCCTCTTCTTCCTGAACGTGAAGAACGCGAGCGACGCCCTCGCGGCTCTCGCCGAAGCGACGCAGCCCCGCGTCCTCGTGATCGACTGCCGGCCGCTCATCGACCTCGAGTACACGGCGCTCAAGGTCCTCATCGAAGCCGAAGAATCGATGAGGGGTCGCGGGATCCTCCTCTGCCTCGCATCCCTCAACCACAACGTCCGCGAGATCGTCGAGCGCTCGCCCCTCGGCGCGACGCTCGGCCGCGAGAGAATGTTCTTCAACCTCGAGCAGGCCGTGGCGGCTGCGCCCGCGCTCCTTCAGAAGGCGGGTTCGCTCGCCGGGAAGGCGGAGGCGTGATGCGGAGAGACCGGAGGACCGATGCCCGGCGTTTTCGGTGGCGGCTCCAGGGCCTCCTCGTCCTCCTCGCCCTCCTGCGGGCGCCTTCGGTCGCGGCGGAGGAGCCCTCGGCAGCCAGGCCGTCGTTCTTCCGCGACCCCGAAGACGGCGCCATCGACCTGAGCGGCTGGCTCGCGACGCGGACCGGCGTCCTCCCCCTCGTCTCGCCGATCACCGAGCCGGCCGTCGGCTTCGGCGCCGCCGTGGCGCTCGTTCATTTCAGCGGGGGAGGCCTCGCGGGCGCCCTGAAGGCCCCGCCGGGCGCGAGCGGGAGGCCGGTCCCTCCCGACGTCGCGGTGCTGGGCGGGGGCCTGACCGAGAACGGGACCTGGGCCGTGCTCGGCGCCTACATCGGCCATTGGAAGGGCGACCGGTGGCGCTACAAGGCGGCCGCCGGGTGGCTTTCGCCAACCCTCGACTATTACGGGCAGAACGGCCGCGCCTTCGGGTTCAACATGGACGGGTGGACGATCTACCAGGAGCTCGGTCGCCGTGTCGGCAAAACCGATCTCTTCGCCGGGCTCCGGTTCCTCTGGTTCGACCAGACGGTGAGCTTCGAGCTGCCGGAGGCGCCCGCCGGTATCCCGAAGGCCGAGTTCGACTCGACCGAGGCGGGCCTCGGTCCCTTCGTCGAATGGGACGCCCGGGACAACACGCTGACGCCGAGCAGCGGCTTCAACGTGAAGGCCTCCGCGATGTTCCTCGGCTCGTGGATCGGCGGCGACAACGACTACGAGCGGTACAGCGTCACGGCGCGCTCCTACTGGGACCCGAAGCCGCGCCTCGTCCTCGCCGTTCGCCTGCAGGCGCAGGGGGTCTCGGGAGATCCGCCCTTCTACGCGCTCCCGTTCATCTCGCTGAAGGGAATTCCGGTCATGCGCTACCAGGGCGAAACGGCGGCCTCGGTCGACGGCGAGGTGCGCTGGAACGTCTGGAAGCGGTGGTGGCTCGTCGCTTTCGGCGGGGTGGGGTGGACGGACGACGCCTCGGGCCTCTCGAAGGAGGGTGAGAGCGTGAACGCCGGCGGCGTCGGCTTTCGCTACCTCCTCGCGAGGCGCCTCGGCCTCCAGGCGGGGGTCGACGTGGCGAAGGGCCCGGAGGAATACGCGATCTACGTCGTGGCGGGCAGCTCGTTCTGAGGACGGACCGGCTGGCCGGCGCCGTGCGCGGCTGAAATCGAGGAGGAACGGATGGAGCAGGGGCGAGAAGGAAGCGCGTCCGCAGACGGGGACGAGCGGGGGCCGAAGCGGGCCCTCGAGCCGATCGACCGGGTCTCCGAGGTCCTCTTCGGACTGATCATGGTCCTCACGTTCACCGGGTCGCTGAGCGCCGCCGAGTCGGGCAGAGCGGAGATCCGCGCGATGCTCGTCGGCGCGATCGGGTGCAACCTGGCGTGGGGTCTGATCGACGCGATCATGTACCTCATGGGATGCCTCACCGAGCGGGCGCAGAGGGCGAACACGCTCCGGGAGGTCCGCCGCGCCGCGACGCCCGAGGCGGGCCGTCGGGCGATCGCGGACGCGATTCCTCCCGCCGTCGCCGTCGCTTTGACGGAGGACGCCCTCGAGAGGGTCCGGCACCACCTCGTCGGGATGGCCGAGCCGCCGAGCGGACCCCGGCTCCACGCCGAGGACTGGAGGGGCGCCGCGGCCGTCTTCCTCCTCGTCGTCTGCTCGACGATCCCGGTCGTCCTGCCGTTCGTCTTCATGCGCGACGCGATGCTCGCGCTGCGGGTGTCGAACGCCATCGCCGTCGCGATGATGTTCGTGATGGGCTACGCGTTCGGCCGCCTCGCGAACGCCCGGCCGTGGGCCACGGGGATCGTGATGGTCCTCCTCGGCGCGGCGCTCGTCAGCCTCACGATGGCGCTCGGAGGCTGAGCGTGAAACCGCTGCTCCTCGCGGTCTTCACGCTCGTTCTCGCCGCCCCGGCGCTCGCCCAGCCGGCCCCGGGCGGCGAAGGAGGGTGGTCGTTCACGGCCTCCGGCTACGCCTACTTCCTCCCGGACGCCGACGACTTCGGCATCGGCATCGTGACGGCCGACCGCGGGAAGCTCCACCTCCAGGCGCGCTACCAGTACGAGGCGCTCGACACGGGCTCGGTCTGGGCCGGCGCGACGTTCTCCGGCGGGAAGACCCTCGAGTGGGAAGTCACGCCGATGGCCGGCTTCGTCTTCGGCGACGTCGACGGGATCGCACCGGGGTACAAGGGCTCGCTGACCTGGAAGTCGCTCCAGCTCTACAGCGAGGGCGAGTACGTCTTCGACCTCGAGGGCTCGGAGGGGGACTTCTTCTACAACTGGTCCGAGCTGACCGTGTCGCCCGCGGAGTGGGTCCGTCTCGGCCTCGCGACCCAGAGGACGCGGGCCTACGAGACCGACCGCGACATCCAGCGGGGGCTGCTCGCGGGCTTCACCTGGGGACCGGCGACCCTCACCGGCTACGTGATGAACCCCGACGACGATCCCTGGGTCGTCGTCTCGCTCGGCGTGGAGTTCTGACGGGAGGACCGGGAAACGCGGCGGCATGGCGGCCGCGGGCCGGGCCGGGAGCGGGCCTGTATCATTGGAAGGTGAAGGCAAGCTCCCTTCAGCTCAAGCAGGTCGGGCGCCGGCGCACGACGGGTGCCGGTCTCGAGAAGGCCGCCGGTCTCTTGCGGCTCGTCGTCGACCTGCGTGGAGACCGCCCCTTTCTGCCTCGGGGCGTCCACCGCTTCGAGAGCTTCGAGGAGAGCCAGGCATGGTCGATCCGGATGATGGCGCGGCCCTCGAGTCGCGTCCGCCCCTCCTCGAAGACCTCCTGAAGATCTGCCGCGCGCTGAACGAACGTGGCGCGCGGTACGTCGTCGTCGGCGGGATGGCGGTCATCCACGCCGGCTTCGTCCGCGCCACCGAGGACATCGACCTCCTCGTCGACGCATCGCCGGAGAACGTCGAGAAGGTCCGGGAGGCCCTGTCGGTGCTGCCGGACCAGGCAGTCCGGGAGGTCCAGCCGGCGGACCTCGAGCGCTACGTCGTCGTCCGGGTCGCGGACGAGGTCGTGGTCGACCTCATGAAGAGCGCCTGCGGAGTCGAGTACGCGGAAGCAGCCAGGTCGGTGGAATGGGCGACCCTGCACGGAGTGGAGGTGCCGTTCGCGTCGCCCGCCCTCCTGCTGAAGCTGAAACGCACCGTCCGGGAGAAGGACGCCGTCGACCGGCGGTTCCTGCAGGCGCTCCTGGCCGGGCGGAAAGCACCGCAGGGCTGACGGGAGGATCGAGACGGGGTGCGTCCCGCTCTCGACCTGCGCCGCGAGGACGACCTACGGGCGCGAGGGGTCGATCACGGTCAGTCCCTCGAAGCGGCGCCTGAAGAAGCCGCGATCGCGGGCCAGAAGGCGGTCGGCCCGGACCCTCGCGTGAGCGCCGACGAGGAAGTCGGGGATCAGGTGTTCCCTCTTACCCCCCTCGCGCCGGTAGGCGTGCCAGAGGTCGCCGGCGAGGTCGGCACAGGCCTCGTCGAACGGATCGAACCGGATCCCGGCCGCTCCGAGGTGCTCGCCGATCCGGTCCGGCTCGCGGAGCGCGGCCCGAACCTCGCTCCAGACCACCGGGCAGGCGACGAGGGCCCCCGCGGCATGGGCGGCGACGAGGGCGGAAAGAGAGCTTTCCCGGTGCCGGGGGTCCTCGAGGAGGACGTCGAGCAGGACCGACGAATCGAGCGCCGTGATCATCTCCCGTCGCGCTCCCGCGACCAGGCCGGTCCGCGCGACGCCGCGAGCCAGCGATCGACGTCGACCCCGCGCCGCTCACCCAGGCCGACGAGGCTGCGGATCGAATCCTCGGCGACCGCGCGCGACGCGACGAGCGTGCCCTCTCGCTCTTCGAACACCAGCACGGTCCCCGCGGTCAGCCCGAGCCGCGCGCGCAGCTTCTTCGGGATCGTGACCTGCCCCTTCTCGCTGACGATCGCACTCGTTTTCATACCAAAAGAGTATGAATTCCTACAAAGCCTGTCAACGAGCCCCGTGCCGAAGGTCCTGGAACGGCGCAGGGGGGCGCTCGCTCCTCGGGGACATCGACGTCGCCGGGCGCGTCGATCGGGAGATCGCCGGGCGGTCGGACCTGATTTCGCTCAGTAGTACCAGCGCGCGACGATCGCGAACGCCCAGAGGCCGGACCTCTCGGGGAGACGGTCGATCTGCCGCGCGATCGAGGGCTCCACGCGGAAGTGCTCGCCGAGCGTGACCTCGGCGCCGACCTGGTAGAGCTCCCGGGCCCAGCCGTCGTAGCGCGTGTCGTAGAAGGCCTCCGCCTGGAGGTAGACGTTCGTCACGTGCCCGAGGACGTCGAAGTCGCGGTTGAGCTCTCCCCGCGCGCGGTACCGGGTCGAGTAGTCCCCTCCGATCCAGCGCAGGTCGGCGCGCCCGCGGGCCTCGAAGAGGATCCCCTCCGGCAGGTAGGCCCTCCCGTGGACCGCGACGATGCCCCGGTCCTCGGGGACGGACGTCGTCTCGCCCTCCTGCTTGAAGACGTGGTCGTAGCCGAGGCGGAGCCAGGCGTACCGCTTCTGTCGCCAGTCGGCCTGGTGCCGCCTCCCCTCCCCGATGGGGAGGCCCCGCGTGAACGGCTCGAACGTCAGGTCGAAATAGCCGGCGACGTCCAGGGTCCTGAGCTCCGACTCCTTGCCCTCGGCGTACGCCGCCACGAAGTAGAGCCGTGTCGTCGGCCCGAGGCGCTTGTAGAGGTTCAGCTCCGGCCAGAGCTCGGTGGGGTCGCCGGCCCGGGCGGTGCCGCTCAGGAGGAAGGCGGCGAGCGCGACCCGGCGGAAGATCCCGGCCAACCCGGGGATAATCACACGATGAGCCTTCCCCGGCGCCCGCGAGTCCTCCTCGCCGACGACCACCGCCTCGTGGCGGAAGGGCTGAAGAGCCTTCTCGCCCCGGAGTTCGACCTCGTCGACGTGGTGGAGGACGGTCGTGCCCTGGTCGAGGCGGCCCGGACGCTCCGTCCGGACGTCATCGTCGCCGACATCGCCATGCCCCACCTGAACGGCATCGAGGCCCTGGTGCAGCTCCGGCAGGAGGGCG
>CALBDV010000083.1 GCA_937927565.1 uncultured Holophagales bacterium | reverse complement strand
GCGACGGGGGCCGTAGCGACGGGGACCGCGGACCGGGGCCGACGGCGGGGAGAGGGTGAGGCTGATAATCCGCCCTCATGAAGACTGTCGCCGTTCTCGGAGCTGGCCTCGTCGGCTCGCTCGTCGCGAAGGACCTCGCCGCCGATGGCCGCTGGTCCGTCCTCTCCGTCGATCGCAGCGCGGAGGCCCTCGGGCGTCTCGCGGGGATCCCGAACCTCTCCGCCGAGCGCGCCGACCTCTCCGACGTGCGCGAGGTGGCGCGGGTCGCCGCGAAGGTCGACGTCGTCGTCGGCGCGGTGCCGGGCTTCCTCGGCACGCAGACCGTTCGCGCCGCCCTCGAGGCGGGGCGGCCGGTCGCCGACATCTCGTTCTCTCCCGAGGACCCCTTCGAGCTGAAGCCGCTCGCGCTCGAGAAGGGCCTCCCCGCGATCGTGGATTGCGGGGTGTCGCCGGGCCTCTCGGGCCTGGCCGTGGGGCGGGCCGTGGCGCTCTTCGACACCATCGACGACGTGAAGATCTTCGTGGGCGGGCTGCCCGCCGTGCGCTACTGGCCGTTCGAGTACCGGTCGGTCTTCTCGCCGACCGACGTGATCGAGGAGTACACGCGCCCCTCCCGCTGCGTGGAAGGGGGCGAGCTGGTCGTCCGACCCGCCCTTTCGGGCGTCGAGCCGCTCGACGTCCCGGGCGTCGGCACGCTCGAGGGCTTCTACAGCGACGGCCTCCGGACCCTCCTCGACACGGTCAAGGCCCGCAACCTCTGCGAGAAAACTCTGCGCTACCCGGGACACGCGGACCGGATGCGGATGCTCCGCGAGACGGGCTTCTTCTCCGACGAGCCGGTCTCGGTCGACGGCGTTCCCGTCGTGCCGCGAAAGCTGACGGAGGCCCTCCTCTTCCATTCCTGGAAGCGGCCGGAAGGCGAGGAGGAGCTGACGTTCCTCCGCGTGATCTGCGAAGGCCGCCGCGGCGGCGTCCGGGTTCGACGGACCTTCGAGCTCCTGGACCGGACGAACCCGAAGACGGGCGACTCCTCGATGGCGAGGACGACCGGCTTCCCCTGCACGACGGCGGCGCGTCTCCTCCTGGAAGGGGCGTTCACGACGCCCGGGATCTTCCCGCCGGAGCTCCTCGCCCCGGACGACGCTCTCTATGCCCGCTTCCTCGCAGAGCTCGCGGAGCGCGGCGTCGCGATCGAGGAGACCCAGGAGGAGCTCCTCCGCGGATGAGCGGGCCGGAGGAGGGGGAGAAGGGAGAGAAGGCGAAACCGCCGAAGAGCCAGCGGCTCCGGGCGCTGGTCCCCGACCTCGTGGCCCTCGCGAAGCCGCGCGTGGGGATTCTCGCGGCGGGCTTCGTCTTCATGGCGATCGGGCGTGCGGCAGGGCTCGTCCTTCCGGCGTCGACGAAGATCCTGATCGACGAGGTCGTCGGGAAGTCGAGACCCGAGCTGCTTCTTCCGCTCCTGGGAGCGGTCGTCGCAGCGACGATCGTCCAGGCCTCGACCTCGTTCGCGCTCACGCAGGTCCTGTCGAAAGGCGCGCAACGTCTCATCGCCGAGCTGAGGACGAAGCTCCAGGCGCACGTGACGCGCCTTCCCGTGGCCTACTTCGACGGCCAGAAGACGGGGAACCTCGTTTCGCGGGTCATGAACGACGTGGAGGGGATCCGGAACCTCGTGGGAACCGGCATCGTGGAGATGGTGGGCGGCCTCGTGACGGCGGTCCTGGCGCTCGCCATCATGCTGAAGCTCAGTCCGGTCCTGACGGGACTGACGGCGCTCTTCCTCGCCCTCTTCGCCGCCGGCCTCATGGCGTTCTTCGGCGTCCTGCGGCCCGTCTTTCGCGAGCGATCGAAGATCTACGGCGAGGTCGCCGGCCGGCTGAACGAGACGTTCGCGGGGATCCGCGTCGTGAAGGGGTACCACGGGGAAGGGCGAGAAGAGGCGGTCTTCGCCGAGGGCGTCTCGAGGATCCTGTCGAACATCCTGAAGACGATCACCGGCATGTCGACGCTCTCCGTCGCTTCGACCGTCCTTCTCGGATGCGTCGGGGCGGTCGTGATGTGGGTCGGGACGCGCCAGATCCTGGCCGGAACGCTCACGGTGGGCGGCCTCTTCACCTACACCGTCCTCCTCGGATTCCTGGTGGCGCCCGTTTTCCAGATCGTCGGGATCGGAACCCAGCTCACGGAAGCGCTCGCCGGCCTGGAGAGGACGAAGGAGATCTTCTCGGAGACGAGGGAGGACGTCGATCCGCGTCGCGTGGCGACTCTCGGACCCGTCGAGGGGGAGGTCGTGTTCGACGACGTCCGCTTTGCATACAACGAGGGGAAAGAGGTCCTCCGCGGCGTTTCCTTTCGCGCCGAGCCGGGGACGGTGACGGCCCTCGTGGGCCCGTCGGGCTCCGGGAAGTCGACGATCATCGGCCTCGTCGCCGCCTTCCAGTCGCCCGCGTCGGGGCACGTCCTGGTCGACGGTGTCGACCTGTCGACCGTTCGCCTCGAGAGCTTCCGGTCGCAGCTCGGCGTCGTCCTCCAGGAGTCTTTCCTGTTCGACGGGACGATTCGCGAGAACGTCTCCTTCTCGCGTCCGGAGGCTTCGGAGGCCGAGGTCACGGCGGCCTGCCGGGTCGCGCGGGTGGACGAGTTCGCCGAGGGGTTCGAGAAGGGGTACGAGACGGTCGTCGGAGAGCGCGGGGTGAAGCTCTCGGGCGGGCAGCGGCAGCGCGTGTCGATCGCGCGGGCGCTCCTGGCCGACCCGAGGATCCTCATCCTCGACGAGGCGACGTCCAGCCTCGACTCCGAGTCGGAGGCGCTCATCCAGCAAGGGCTCGGGGAGCTCCTGAAGGGCCGGACGACGTTCGTCATCGCGCACCGCCTCTCGACGATCCGGCGGGCCGACCAGATCCTCGTCATCGAGGGGGGACTCGTCGTCGAGCGCGGGCGGCACGAGGGACTGATGGCCGCCGGCGGACGCTATGCCGAGATGGTGACGAGGCAGGCCGGGATCGGAATGGACCTCTTCGGGACGACGACGGAGGACGACGCCGCCGGAGAAGGGACTGGCGACGGGGAACCGCGACGAGCGGAACGGCTCGGGCCGCTCTCGATACTCGGGCCCGCGGGGCGGTAGGGCCCCGGGGAGCCGATCAGCCCTTCGCCCGGGCCTCGTTCACCCAGATCGTTCGGCCATCGAGCTCCGACCGGTTCATGGCGGCGATGGCCTTTCGGGCGTCCTCGTCGGACATCTCGACGAAACCGTAGCCCTTCGAGCGGCCGCTGGCCCGGTCGATGACGACGGTTGCAGAAAGCGGAGCGCCGAAGGCCCCGAAAAGCTCCCTGAGGCGTCCGTCGTCGACCGCGTACGGGAGGTTTCCGACGTAGAGCTTCATCCGGTCCAATTCTCCTACAGGGTCCCTCGGGGCGGGGAGGGTAGCACGTCAGGGCCCCCTGATAAGCTCATCGACGCATGGCCCAGATACGCCCTTTCCCTTCCTCCCGCCCCTCTCCCGACCGGGCCCGTGACGTCGCCTCCGTCCCCTACGACGTCATCGACACGAAGGAGGCCCGCGAGCTGGCTGCGGGGAACCCGGCCTCCTTCCTCCACGTCTGCCGGCCCGAGATCGACCTTCCCGAAGGGGTCTCGCTCTACTCCGAACCCGTCTACGCGAAGGGACGCGAGAACCTCGACCGGTTCGAGTCCGACGGGACGCTCGTGCCGGACCCCGTCCCACGCCTGCTGGTCTACCGTCAGACCTGGCGGGGAGCGGCGCAGGACGGGCTCGTGGCCGGCTGCGCCGTCGACGACTACGACTCCGACGTCATCAAGAAGCACGAGAAGACCCGGAAGGACAAGGAAGACGACCGGACGAAGCACCTTCTCGCCCAGGCCGCTCACGCCGAGCCGGTGTTTCTGACCTACCGAGCAACCGACGCGATCGACGCCCGCATCGCGAACGTCACGGCAGCTCCACCCGGAATCGACTTCGAAGCGGTCGACGGAGTTCGCCACTCTCTCTGGGTCGTCCCGGAGGAGGACGAAGCGTTCTTCGTCGGAGCCTTCGCGTCGATTCCCGTCCTGTACGTCGCCGACGGGCACCATCGCTCGGCGTCGGCGTCCCGCGCCCGGGCCGCGCTCCGGGAGAAGGGGCCGGTCGGTCCCGATCATCCGGTCCAGTGGTTCCCGGCGGCGATCTTCCCCGACCGCGAGCTCAGGATCCTCCCCTACAACCGTCTCGTGAAGGACCTTCTCGGGCGGACTCCCGACGGTTTCCTCGCAGAGGTCGGTAGAGCCTTCCACGTACGCGATGCGTCCGGCGAGAAGCAGGCCGAGCCGGCCGCCAAGGGGGAGGTCCGGATGTTCCTGGCCGGCCGCTGGTACACGCTGGTTCCGAAGGAGCCCGTTCCGGCTGCCGATCCGATCCGCTCGCTCGACGTCTCGATCCTCCAGGAACGCCTCCTGGCCCCTCTCCTGGGCATCCAGGATCCCCGCACCGACAAGCGGGTCGACTTCGTGGGAGGGATCCGGGGAACCGGCGAGCTGGAGAAGCGGGTCGATTCGGGAGCGTTCGCCGTGGCGTTCTCGATGCACCCAACGACCGTCGCCGAGCTGATGGCGATCGCCGACGCCGGTGAGACGATGCCACCCAAGTCGACCTGGTTCGAGCCGAAGCTGAGGTCCGGGCTCTTCGTCCACCGCTTCTGAGACGGATGGGCTCCAGGCCCCGAAAACGATGACGCTTCCGGGAGGCGCGGGAGGTCTCCGATGAGAGTGCTGGTCGCCGACAAGTTCGAGGAAACCGGTCTCGACGGGCTTCGTTCGCTCGGCTGCGAGGTCTACTACGAGCCCGGCCTCGAAGGGGAGTCCCTCGGCTGGCGCCTCCGCGACACGGGCGCGGAGGTCCTCGTCGTCCGGTCGACGAGGGTGACCTCGGTCGAGATGGACCAGGGCAAGAGCCTCTCCCTGATCGTCCGTGCGGGGGCGGGCTTCAACACGATCGACGTCGCGGGGGCTTCCGCGCGCGC
>CALBDV010000082.1 GCA_937927565.1 uncultured Holophagales bacterium | reverse complement strand
CGCCGCAGCAGGTCTGCTAGCGTCTCGCCTATCCGGCTGTCTAGTCTCTCGACGTCCTCCGAACGGCCCAGAAAATCCCCGGCGACCATATCGCTTCGGACGAAGATGCGGTCTTCGCCGTCATGGAGGAAGGCTGGGCCGTCCCAGTTCTCGGACGGCTCGATCCCAGCACCGTCCGGCACGTCGAATCTGACGTCGATCTTTCGCACGACGATCAAGCGAACGGCGCCCGCCGGAACGTGCACACCCAGTGCCTGCAGGTTCTCCCGGACGACGGAACCGACTGTGCCGAGCTCCGCCAGCCAGTCACGCCAGGCGTCGAGAACGTTCGTCGAAGCTTCGTCGTCTTCGTCGGGCTCAGCCGTGAGCTTGGCAGCCGCTACAGAAGTAAGGTCTAGAGTCACGCTCGGGAAGTGCCGGTCGAGCCATCCGATCAGCTTCTGACTGGCTGCGTCTCGACCGAGGATCATCCTGCTCTGGGACGTGGCTGACAAGCGCGCTGGTCGATCGAGCGCTTCGTCGCGATAACAGGAGCTGAGCGGTTCGAAGGTCTTTGCACAGCTACGTACCTTCATGCGCCCCAGGGCCGCCTTGTCGCTGTCGTCAAGGTCCTCGGTTCGAGACTCGACGAGGGCATCCACGAGCACGCTGTGTGGCGTCGAGCTGCTCCCGTCGCTCGGAATACTGGAGAGTGCGTGCACCAGCTGACTCGCACTCGGGCCTGTAGCGACCCCGAGCTTCTGATAGAGCTGTCGAATCCGCTTCGTTCGTCCGTCGCCCGACCCGAGGCAGTACAGGACGTGCCCAAAGTCCGCGTCCCAAGTCTTGTCCCCCAAGAACAGCTCTCTGCCAGAGGCCACCACGTCTGACCCGCCACCCGCGGTACGGAGCAGGCGATACACCGGCTGGCTGGTAGCGATCTCGGCCCAAGAGCTGTCGACGTCCCCCTCGGCAGTGAGATCGACGAGAAGTTCGTAAACGCTCTCGACAGCCGCCGTTCTCGCCGATGCACTCAGCGACAGGCAACGTCCGACCGCCTCGAGCGCTTCACGTTTTCCGTCAAGCGACATAGTGGCGACGAACGGGACCAGTCGCTTCGGAATTCCCTCGATCGCGACCCAGAATTCGTGCTGCAACACTTCGGCTCCGGGATGATCGAGAACTTCGGTGGACGTCTTGAACGCTGTCTCCGATCCCTTCCGGGCTAGAACCCACGGCAGGGTACGGAGTGCAGTACCGACGTCTTTCGGGTCGTTCTTCTCGGCAATCTCCCCGATCCAGCCGAGAAGCTGCTTCCCCGCCGCCGGCCACTCCTCCGGATTCCGCGAGCGAGTGTCTTGGGTCACCGCCTTTACGACTGGGCCAAGCCCTCTAATGCCACACCACTGATCCCAAAGACCCTGCACGGCCTGGGGAACGCCGTCGGTCCGAGGGAGGCGCATCGGATCCACATTAGGGGGGGTCGGCTTCGTCCACGACGGCGCTATCACCTCCGACGGAACAGCCCATTGCCCCTCGCCGTCGCCGACGAGAACCGTGTCCAGCGTCTGCGCTTCCGGCGGCAAGCTGCAGGAGGTCGTTCCGAGCCACTTCAGGACATCGAGACGAACCGAGGTCGGGAGTGTCGGGCTCCAGTTTGTGCGAAAATTCGTCGCGACGTCGGAGCGCAGCCCGTCGTCGTCAACAGGCCGCACCCCCAGAGCTCTCAACGCAAGAGGGATCGCTTCCACGTCTACGCCGGGCAGCCTCTCCGCGAACCGCGGTAGATCCGCTGCATTTGGGACCAGAATGCGCACCGACTCGCCGCTCAGCACCACCTTCTCCGGCTCGACGAGGACGACATCCCGAAGTCTGGCGGTTCCGGACAGTGTCTCGACGGTCGCCGCCGCAAGCACCGCAGCGCGAGCCGGTGGCGTCTTCGGAAGGAGGTGACGGTTCGTCGCGATGACTCGGACCCGGTCAGCCAGAGGAAGCTCCGGGCTCTCGCCGCAGATCGCAGACACAACGACGTCTTCGAGGTCGAAATGTTTGACCTTCCAAATGCCGAGCGCGACCCTCGCCTCCTCCGAGGACATGTCGACTGACGTCTGGGGGTAGGTAAGCCGGATCAGGAGATCGGTCAGCTCCTTTCCCTTCCATGCCTGCTTCTCGAGCCCTGATCGCGCAGCAGCCACGTTCACGCAGTCCACGGGGCGTTGCCACGATCCGTCGAGGCAGAAGACGCCTCGGGCCCCCGCGTAAAGGTCCTCCAGTTCGCATCTGTCGACGTCCCCCTCCACGCCGCTCGCGCGAAGCGCATCGACAACCGGCCGATAGTAGTCGGCTACGTACTTGAGCAGACCGACGTTGTGAGTTGTCGGTCCGCCAACCTGGCGCAAGCACGCCTTGAGGACTTCGACCCTACCGTGCTCGCGAATCCCCAGTCTCGTTCTGTAGAAGGCCTTTAGGTCCCTGTCCGGGGTATGCAGGAGCACGCCCGACTGGAGTCGGATCGGTGCATCCCGAAGGTCGTCGGGCGACTGAAGCCAGAAGCGCTGCGCGAGGTCGTCGGACCAAGCCTCCCCGCTGCCTACCAGACAGATCAAGTCGCCCTCTGCCGTACGATGGAGCGGAAGTGACTGAAGGGTCTCCCTCAGGTCAGGACCGAGCGTGTCCCACCGCCTCGCCGCCTCGTGGAGCACGAGCCGCGCCGCCCGCTGCACTGCGGCTCGTTCTTCGTGTTGTCCGCCGGCGAAACGCCGAAGTCGCTCCGATAGCCGCGTTGCGAAACTCACGTCCCGCGTCCAAGCTTCCGCGAGTACCTCCAGCAGGTCCCCCTCGGGGGACCTCACGCGGCATCCGTCCCTCTCGTCACGAAGTGCCGGCGCGACATGCGGCGCGTGAGCGAGAAGCCGACGCAGGTGTGGGGCGCACTGCGGGTCCACTTCCGCGAAGGCGGTCCGCAGTGGTTAGGAGTAACGGCCTGGGCAGCCTTCTGGC
>CALBDV010000081.1 GCA_937927565.1 uncultured Holophagales bacterium | reverse complement strand
CCATCCTCGGAACGCTGATGTACCTGACGCGGCGGATCGACTGGGGGAAGGGAGGGATGGAGGGGGCGTGAGGGAGAGGGCTGCTCGTCTATGGCGCCGTAGAATCAACGCGTGGACGAGCTTCCTGCCGAGACTCCCGCGGAACGGCTTCGGATCGCTTTCGAGCTGCACGAGCTCGCCACATCCATGCTTCGGCAGAACTGGTTGCGGCGACACCCGGGCGCAACCGCAGATGAGGTGGAGGCTGCGGTCTCCGCGTGGCTCTCGAATCGTCCCGGAGCCGAGCACGGTGACTGCGATGGCCTTCCCGTCGCGTGGCCTCGCGGCGAGTGACTTCCCTCGAGGCAGCGCTCCACAACGCGGCCCGCGCACTTCGCGCAACCGGCCTTCGGTGGGCCGTCGTCGGCGGTCTCGCCGTGAGCGCCAGGGCAGAGCCGCGAACGACCCGCGACGTCGACCTCGCCGTCGCGGTGGACGACGATGCCGCCGCCGAAGCGGCTCTCTACCGTCTCCACGTTCACGGTTTCTCCGTCGTCTCGGTGGTCGAGCAGACCGCCCGGCACCGCCTTGCGACGGCGCGTCTTCATTCGTCCGACGAGAGTGCCCGTGGGATCTTCGTGGACCTGCTCTTTGCCTCCTCCGGAATCGAGTCCGAGGTGGTGAACAGGGCCGAGGAAATCGAACTCGTGCCGGGTCTCTCCGTCCCCGTTGCCCGAACGGGGGACCTGGTCGCGCTGAAGGCGCTCGCGCGCAACGATCGTGACCGCCCCCAGGACCTCGATGACATCCGCGCTCTCCTGCGCGAGGCCACGCCCGAGGACGTCGATGAAGCCAGGGACGCAGTTCGACTCATAGAGGAGCGCGGATTCGCTCGGGGCAGGAAGCTCTCCGCAGAACTCGAGGATCTCCTCGTCAGAGAGCGCCGGTAGCGCTTACTCCCCCTCCAGACCCCGCGCTAGGTCCGCCAGCAGGTCGTCCACGTTCTCGATCCCGACCGACAGCCGGACGAGGCCCTCGGTGATGCCGCGGGCGGCGCGCTCCTCGGGGGAGAGGCTGC
>CALBDV010000080.1 GCA_937927565.1 uncultured Holophagales bacterium | reverse complement strand
CACGGCTCGTCCTCCTGCCCGGGGCCGGGCACTGCTTTCCGCTCGAGCGGTTCGAAGAGACGGCGCGCGAGGTGACGGGGTTCTTCCGCGAGGCCGCCTCCCGCATTCGCTGATTGCGGGTCGCTGCGCCCCCGCGCAGACTCGCCCGATGGACGAGATCGAGATCGGCGAAGCGACGGCGGCCGAACGGGAGTGGTGCGCGCGGCTGATGGCCGCGAGCGAGCCGTGGATCACGCTGGGGCGCGGGCTCGACGTCCTTCTTCCCGCGGCGCTCGACCCCGAGTACGTCGTCCTCGTGGCGCGGCGGGGCGGCGCGCCGTGCGGGTTCGTTCGCATTCACCCTCGCGGCGTGGCCGGGTCGCCGTACGTGGCGAGCGTCGCCGTGGCGGAATCCGAGCGCGGGCGCGGCGTGGGGACCGCTCTTCTCGACGCGACCGAGGCCCGCTACCCGAAGGCGCGCTACGTCTTCCTCTGCGTGTCGTCGTTCAACACCCGCGCCCGCGCGCTCTACGAGCGGCACGGGTACCGGCTCGTCGGCGAGCTGCCCGACTACGTCGTCGACGGGTACTCCGAACTGCTGATGGGCAAGAGGCTCGCGTAGGAAGGGATGAGGTCAGTTCACTCGTAACGGAGGGCTTCGGCGGGCTCGACGCGGGCCGCCTGCCAGGCTGGCCAGCCTCCGGCGCCGAGGACAACGAGGATGGAGAGGGCCACGGCGACGATGGCCTCGGTGGAGCCGACGCTGATGTTGGCGAGGACCGGCTGCTGAAGGCTCTTTTCGAACAGCGGACCGAGCGCCCGCGTCAGGAGAACGCCCGCCCCGAGCCCGAGCGAGACGCCGGGGAGGACGAGGAACGCCGCCTCGAGAAGGAACTGCGCGAGGATGGTGCGACGCCGGGCCCCGAGCGCGCGGCGCGTTCCGATCTCGCGGGTCCGCTCCTTCACGCCGACGAGGAGCGTGTTGAAGATGCCGCTGGCGGCGACGAGGAGCGAGAGCGCGGCGATGGCGCCGAGGATGGTCGCCTGGGTCCGCTCGACGGCTTCGAGATCCCGGAGGGCCTCCCGGGATGAATCCACTTCGTAGGATGCGGACTCCAGGCCGTGCCGCAGGCCGGGAAGGAGCGCCCTGACGGCGGCCTCGAGCGGCGCGACGCGGTCGCGGCGGCCGGCGGCGAGGTGGATGCGGACGTCCACGGGCGGCGTTCCGAGCCGTTCCATCGCCGCGCGGAAAGGGACATAGCAGATGGCCTCCTCGTTGCCCCTCTCGTTCTCGGCGGGCACGAGGACCCCTACGACCGTGAATCGCTGGCCCTCTATCAGGACCTCCCTGCCGAGCGCGGCCGATACGCTTCCGTAGAGGTCTCTGGCCAGGCCGCTCGACAGGACCGCCGCCTTCTCGCCGGCAGACACTTCCCCGGACGAGAGGAACCGTCCGGCCCTGAGCCTCAGTGCGAGGAGCCGGGGCGCCTCGGCGGAAACGCCGCGCACGGCCACGGAGACGGCCGCCCCGTCGCTCTTCAGCGTGCACCAGGTCTCCGAGGCGAGCATCGCGGCGGCGACCCACGGGATGGCGCCCCTGATCCGCGCGACGTCGGCAGGCCCCAGTCGAGCTCTCCTCGAGATGAGGATCCAGCGGCCGTCACGAAACGTCCCCGCGGGACTCGCGAGCCGGACGACGTCGAGCGCGCCCGACTTCTCGAGGACCGCGATCCCCTGCCGGTGCGCCGCGTCGAGGAGCGCGAGCGTCGCGACGACCGCACCGACGCCGACAACCAGCCCGAGGAGCGCGAGCGCGGAGCGCAGGGGATAGCGGGCGACACCGCGGAGCGCCTCGCCGGTCATTCGTGCCTCATCGCCGTGGCGGGGTCGAGCCGCGAAGCGCGCCAGGCCGGGTAGGTCCCCGCGAGAACCGTGGTGAAGACGGTGAGGCCGAGTGCGATGAGGATTCCCTTTCCGCCGAGCGCGACGGAGAAGGTCGCCTGGTCGAAGACGTCCCAGGCCGTCATCGACCGCCGGGTCATCTCTGCGAACCCGAGGGCGACCCCCTGGCCCGCCGCCAGGCCCACCCCGCCGCCGATGGCGCAGAGGACGAACGCCTCGAAGAGGAACTGGCCGAGGACGGAACCCCGCGAAGCGCCGAGCGCCATCCTCAGGCCGATCTCGGACGTCCTCTCCGTGACCGACACGAGGAAGACGTTGAGGATGCCGACGGCCCCGGTGAGGAGACAGAGCAGGGCGACGACACTGAAGATGTTTCCCTGCGCCTCGAGCGCAGAAAGCGCTTCACCCTGCCACACCCCGGCGGAGCGGACCTGGAAGCTGTCCGGCTCCGAACCCGGATGACGGAGGACGAGGACCCTCTGAATCGCAGGGGTCACTGCCGCCCAGCTAGCTCCCGAGCGGATCTTCAGCAGGGTGCCGGAGTTCCCTGGCTGCCGTCCGAGCCGTGAGACACCTGTCTGGAAGGGGATGCAGAGGCGCCGCCAGATGTTCCGTTCCCCGATCCACCAGCGCCGGAGGACCCCGACGATGCGAAAGCGTTGCCCGGAGACCAGGATCTCTTCGCCGACGACGTCGGTGCGCCCAAAGAGGTCCTCGGCGAGGACGTCGTAGACCACCGCCACCCTCTCGAGCCCGTCGTCTTCCTCGGCCGTGAAGTACCGGCCGTGAAGGAGCTCGAGGGGCCGGATGCGCAGGAAGTCGGCCCCGGTACCGAAGGCCGCCACGGAATCGAAGGAGACCCGGCCGTTCGAGACGCCGGCCCGTCCCCATCCCCACGCACACTGCCACTCGATCTCGTGCAGCGACGCCAGGAGGAAATCCCGGTCCTCGCGTGTCAGCGGAAACCGCTTCGCGAAGCGGACGAACCGCCCATTCCGGTAGGTACCGTCCTCCGAGAAGACGAAACCGGTACGGGCCCCGCCGATTCGCTCGAACGAGCTGAGAAGGTTCCGGGCCCGGGCGTCTGCCAGCGTGGTCGTGCCGATGACTGTTGCGACACCGACGGCGATCCCCGAGAGAGCGAGTCCCGTCCTGAGCCTGTGGCTGACGAGCTGCCGGAGCGCCTGACGGATCGCGTCGGGCCCCCGCGCGAGGAGGTCCGCCCTAGCGCCCACCTCCCGTTCCCTTCTTCCCGTCGTCCTGCGGGTAGCGGGAGAGGATGACGTCACCGACCTTCAGGCCCGCTGTGACCTCGACGAAACGATCGCCCTTCAGACCCAGGGTGACCTCCCGGTCGGCGGGGACCTTCGAATCCACCGTGCCCCCGATCCGGACGAACGACTTGCCGTCCTTCTCGGTGAAGGCGAGTACCGGTATCCGGACGACCGTGAGCCGCTCCTCGCGGGTGATGTCGACGGAGGCAGACATCCCCTGGCGCAGCTCGGCGGGCCGCTGGGGAAGCCGGAGCGAGACGGGAAAGACGACGACCTTTCCCGCGTCGGGGGTCGAGCCCGCCTCGACGAGCGGGGCAACGGCGACGCGGTCGACGATCGCGTCGATCGGGGTTCCGGGCGCCGCGGCGAGCCTCACCTTCGCGGGCATTCCGGGCTTCAGCTTCGGGACGTCGATCTCGTTCACGTTGACGACGACCTCGAGCTGTCGCTGGTCGGAGATCTCCATCAGGAGCGCCCCTTCCTGCGAGAAACCGGTCGTCCCGGACGTGGCCATCTCCCCCGGCTTCACCTTCACCGACGAGACGACTCCCGAGAGCGGCGCGAGGATCCGGTAGTCGGTGACGCCGCCGGGCTCGGCATCCGACAGTCCTTCGTCCGCGGTCAGCTTCTGGTTCGCCTCGGTCTCGAGGAGGTTCAGCGCCGTCCGGGCCTGGAGGAAGAGGTTCTGCGCCACACGGTAGTCGCGCTCGGCCTCCTCGGCCAGCTGCGCCGAGACGAGCCCCTCCTTCGAGAGCTGCGCCTGGCGCTTCCACGCCCGCTCCTTCTGGTCGAGCTCGACCTTCAGGCGGCGCAGGTCGAGGCGCTGCTGCGAGAGCGTGAGCGACGCCTGGGCGTCCGGGTCGACCACTGCAAGGAGCTGCCCTTCCCGGACGAGGTCCCCCTCTTCAACGAGAACCTCGCGGACCTTCCCCGACACCTTCGACTTGACCGCGACTGACTGCCGCGGGCACACGACGCCCGTCTCCTTGATCAGGACCGAAACCGGTCCGGTATCGACGACGACGGTCTCGGTCCCGGCCGGGTCGGGCGCGGCGGGCGCCTTCCCCCTGCCGAGGAACCGGGACACAGCGAAGGCTCCAAAGAGGAGCACCGCCGCCGCGAGGAACGGTCCTGCGCGTCTGATGGAGAAACGATACCAAAGAACAGCCCGCCGCCGCGGCGCCGGCTAAGGCTTGATCTCCTTCACCGCCCCGTAGAGCTCGAGCTGGGGGCGGACCTCCTTGGCGTCGCCGACGACGACGACGGTCTGGGTGCTCGAGAGGAAGTGCTTCC
>CALBDV010000079.1 GCA_937927565.1 uncultured Holophagales bacterium | reverse complement strand
GAGCGTCTCGTCCGCCCGACGATCGAGGAGCCGCTTCGCGCCGACTGGGACATCGTTCGAGCCGAGGCCTTCCACCTCGCCGAGTCCGGGAAGGAGGCTGCGGCGAGGAGCGCGGTCCACGCCTTCCACAAGCGGCTCTGTGAAGTGCGCGTGCTCGACCCCGCCTGCGGATCGGGGAACTTCCTCTACGTGACACTCGACCTCATGAAGCGCCTCGAGAGCGAGGTGCTCGGCCTCCTCGCCGACCTCGGGGAAAAGGAGTCCTCGTTCGAGGTCGACCAGTTCGCGGTTACCCCCGCGCAGTTTCACGGCCTCGAGATCAAACCATGGGCGAAGGAGATCGCCGAGCTGGTCCTCTGGATCGGTTACCTTCAGTGGCAGCTCCGATCAAAGGGCGACAGCGGGGTCATCCACGAGCCGGTCCTCCAGGAGTACGGGAACATCGAGTGCCGCGACGCTGTCCTCGCCTCGGATGGGACGGAGCCCGTCCTGGACGAGAACGGAAAGCCGGTGACGCGCTGGGACGGCGAGACGATGAAGGTCAGCCCGATTACGGGCGAGCCGATCCCGGATGAGTCGAAGCGGGTGAAACAGGTCCGGGTCATCAATCCGCGCCGGGCTGAATGGCCGGAGGTCGACTACGTGGTCGGCAATCCGCCCTTCATCGGGACGAAGCGGATGCGCGCGCTCCTCGGGGACGGCTACGTCGACGCCCTCCGGTCTGCCTACAGCGCAGACGTAGAGGACAACGCCGACTTCGTCATGTACTGGTGGCACAAGGCGGCTTCTCTTGTCGAAGAAGGGAAGCTGCGCCGCTTCGGCCTCATCACGACGAATAGCCTCACGCAGACATTCAACCGGCGCGTCGTGGCGAGGCATCTCGAGAAGGGAGTTCGGATCGCGTGGGCGATTCCTGACCACCCCTGGGCCGACACCGAGACGGGTGCCGCCGTGCGAATCGCCATGACCTGCGCGGCGAAGGCCGAGCATGTGCCCGTCGCGCGACTCGCGGTCGTCACTGCTGAGGAGCCCTCCGAAGACCCAGCTGGGGCCGCACATCTGACGCTCGAAACCCGCTCGGGGGCCCTCCTTCACGAGGACCTGCGCATGGGTGCGGACGTGGCTGGCGCGCAGGCCCTCCGCTCGAACGACGGGATCGCAGGGATGGGGGTCGCCCTTCACGGCGCCGGTTTCATTTTGGAGCCTGCGGAAGCGACCAGGCTTCGACTCTCACCGGACGACCTTACGATCCGTCCCTATCTTGGCGGCCGAGATCTCCTCCAGTCTCCTCGAGAGCGGTATCTCATCGACTTCTCCTCCCTTGCCGAGGATGACGCGCGCCGAGCGAATCCTGCCGCGTATCAAGTTGTCGTGGATCGTGTGCTTCCTGAGCGGCGGGAGAACCGGCGGGAGAGCATCCGCAAGCTCTGGTGGCGCTTTGGCTGGGAGCGGCCAGTTCTGCGAAAGGCCCTCACGGGGTTGACCCGCTTCATCGTGACTCCCGAGACAGCGAAGCACCGGGTGTTCCAGTTTGTCGGAGGCGAGTTCTTGCCAGACCACAAGATCGTCGCGATCGCGAGCGGGGACTCCTACGATCTGGGTATCGTTTCGAGTCGTGCGCACACGACATGGGCGCGCGCAGCTGGCGGACATCTGGGGGTGGGAAACGATCCGGTCTACAACAAGACACGATGCTTCGACGCGTTCGCGTATCCAGTCCGCTCTGTTTCAGGCTCTCGCCTGATCGCGAAGATCGGGGGGGAGATCGACTCCCTTCGCAAACAGCAGCAGCTCGAGCACGCAGACCTAACGATGACGGCCATCTACAACGTCCTCGAGAAGCTCCGGTCTGGCGAGACGCTGAGCGTGAAGGAGAAGGTCGTTCACGAGCAGGGGCTCGTCTCCATCCTGAAGCAGCTCCACGACGACCTCGACGCAGCCGTCTTCGACGCCTACGGCTGGCCCGCGACGCTCACCGACGAGGAGATTCTCGAACGCCTAGTCGCCCTCAACGCGGAGCGAGC
>CALBDV010000078.1 GCA_937927565.1 uncultured Holophagales bacterium | reverse complement strand
AGAAGCCCCCTTCCTCCCCGCGCATCTCCGAGAGGAGCCAGTCGCCGATGCCGCGGGCCGTCCTCCAGTAGAGATCGCGCCCGGTGAGGACGAACGCCCGCGCGTAGAGCGAGAGGAGCTGCGCGTTGTCGGTCAGCATCTTCTCGAAGTGCGGCAGGAGCCAGCGCTCGTCGGTCGAATAGCGGTGGAACCCGCCGGCGAGGTGATCGTGAATGCCGCCGAGGGCCATCGCGTCGAGCGTCTTCAGGGCCATCGACCGGGCGATCGAGTCCCCCTCGGCCCCCTTCAGCAGGAGCCACTCGAGCGCCAGGTGCGGAGGGAACTTCGGAGCGCCGCCGAAGCCGCCGTGGCGCGCGTCGAACGTCCGCTTCAGCGTCGCCGTCAGGACGTTTCCCGTCGCGGCCGAGAGCGCCTCGCGGCCCGTCCGCTCGGCGATCCGGTTCGCGTTCTCCACCTCGGCGACGATCTCGTCGGCTCCCTTTCCCAGCTCGTCGCGCCGCTCGCGCCACGCTTCCGCCAGCTTCTCGAGGATCGTCCGGAACCCGGCCCGTCCCTGCCGGTCCTCCGCCGGGAAGTAGGTCCCGCCGAAGAACGGCCGCCCGTCGGGGAAGAGGAACGCCGAGAGCGGCCAGCCACCCCGGCCGACCATCGTCTGCACCGCGCTCATGTAGACGTCGTCGACGTCGGGCCGCTCCTCGCGGTCGACCTTCACCGACACGTAGTGCGCGTTCAGGACGGCCGCCACCGCGTCGTTCTCGAACGACTCCCGCTCCATCACGTGGCACCAGTGGCACGCCGAGTAGCCGATGGAGAGGAACAGCGGCTTGTCCTCCCGCCGCGCCCGCTCGAACGCCTCCGCCCCCCACGGGTACCAGTCGACCGGGTTGTGCGCGTGCTGGCGCAGGTACGGGGACGACTCCTTCTCGAGCCGGTTCGGCGGGCGTGTCGTGTCGGACATGGCGGGATTCTCCAACAGAACGGTCCGCTTCCTCCCGCCGCGCCGCTCAGCCGACGCGCGTCAGCCGGACCCGCGACACGTGCCGCGCCGTGCTCTCGACGACCTCGACCTTCAGTCCCGACTCTTCGTCGACGAGCGACTCCCCCGGTTTCGGGATCCGCCCGAGGCGATGAAGGACGAACCCTGCGACGGTGGCGTAGGCCGGGTCCTCCGGCAGCTCGAGGTCGAGCGCGCGGTTCACGTCTCTCACTCCCGCCCCTCCCTCGACCACCCAGACCCCCGGACCCTCGGAGCGGTACGCCACGGCGGCCGTCTCCTTCTCGTGCAGGATCTCCCCGACGACCTCTTCGACGAGGTCCTCGAACGTGACGAGCCCCGTGAAGGCGCCCAGCTCGTCGACGACGAATCCCATCGAAACGTGGAGCTTCTGCAGGTCCCGAAGGACGGCGACCGCCTCCGCCGACTCCGGGAAGAACGGCGCCTCGTGCACGAGACCCTCGAGCGGCCCGGGGGAGCCCTCCAGGAGCCGGAGGAGGACGTCCCGGCCGAGGACGTAGCCCCTCGCGGTGTCGAGGCTCCCTTCGTGAACGGGGAACCTCTCGAAGGGGCTGCGGGAGAAGAGATCCTGGATCTCTCGCGGGCCGGCCGTCACCGGGATCGCGACCACGGCCGTACGCGGGGTCATCACGGTGCCGACTTTCAGGCCCGGCAGGTCCAGCGCCCTGGAGGCGATCTCGCTCGCCCGCGGGTCGAGCGCACCCGTCGTGGCGGTCTCCTCGACGAGCGTCTGCAGCTCCTCGCGCGAGAGCCGGGCTTCGGTGAAGGACGTCCTGTCGCCGAAGAGGCGGAGGATCAGGTTCGAGCACGCCGTCAGGAAACGCACGACGGGACGCCCGAGCCTCGCGAGGAAAGAGAGCGGCCGTGCGATCGCGAGGGCGTAGCCTTCCGCGAAACGCATGGCGAGGGACTTCGGGACGAGCTCTCCGGCGACGAGGGACAGGAACGACACGACCAGGACCACGAGGCCGAGCGCGACGTCGTCTGCGACCTTGACGGGGACCCCGAGCGCGCCGAACCCCGCCGCGAGGGGTGCGGCGAGTGTCGCGCCCCCGAACGCCGCCGCCGCCGCGCCGACGACCGTGATTCCTATCTGAACCGTCGCCAGGAAGCTCTCCGGGTCGGCGCGCAGCGCGGAGAGGGCTGCGGCTCCCGCCCGTTCCTCCTCGACCAGCTCCGCGATCCGTGTCCTTCTCACCGTCAGGACGGCGATCTCCGAGCCGGCGAAGAGCCCGTTCGCCGCGACGAGCGCCAGGATGACGAGGATCTCGAACATGCGGCGATTCTACGAACGACCTGCCCTGCGCGCGGGTCGAGGCGCGAAACCGCGTCCCGGCCCCGGTCAACGACGGCAGCTCTCCTCCGGTTATCGTCCGGGTACCGATGCCCGCAACGCCCCTCTCGGAGCTGGCGCTTCTCTTCCTGCGCCTCGGAACCACCGCCTTCGGCGGGCCGGCGGCGCACGTCGCGATGCTGCGCGACGAGGTCGTGAGGCGCCGTAAGTGGATGACGGACTCCGAGTTCCTCGATCTTCTCGGCGCCACGAATCTCATCCCGGGCCCGAACTCGACGGAGATGGCGATCCACGTCGGCTGGGCTCGCCGTCGCTGGGCCGGACTGGCCGTTGCGGGCCTCGCTTTCATCCTTCCCGCGACGCTGATGACGGGCGCCCTCGCCTGGGCGTACGTCCGCACCAGCGACCTCCCCCAGGCGCGCTGGCTCCTCTACGGCGTCAAGCCGGTCATCCTCGCGATCGTCTTCCAGGCCATCTGGGGACTCGCCCCCCTCGCGGCACGTTCGTGGCCGCTCCGCTTCCTCGGCGGGGCGGCCGTCGCCGCGTCGGCCCTCGGCGTCCACGAGCTGGCGATCCTGCTGGGGAGCGGTCTCCTCGTCGTCGCCGCGCGCGCCGCGCGCGAACGCCGCCCGCCCGCGCCCGTCGCGGGCTTCGTCCCCCTCCTTCCTCTCGCCGCCGGCGTGGCCGGTCTCGCGTCGGCGGGAGGGGCCACCCTCACCGGGATCTTCTGGCTGTTCTGCCGGACGGGGGCCGTCCTTTTCGGGAGCGGCTACGTCCTCCTCGCGTTCCTCCGTGCCGACCTCGTCGAGAGGCTCGGGTGGCTCACCGAGGCGCAGCTCCTCGACGCGATCGCCGCCGGGCAGGTGACGCCCGGCCCCGTCTTCACGACGGCAACCTTCGTCGGCTGGCTCCTCGCAGGCCCTTCCGGCGCCCTCGTCGCCACCGCCGGGATCTTCCTCCCCGCCTTCGTCTTCGTGGCCCTCTCGGCGCCGCTCGTTCCGCGCCTGCGCACCTCACCCACCGCCGCGGCGTTCCTCGACGGCGTCAACGTCGCTTCGCTCGCTCTCATGGCCGTCGTCACGGCACTCCTCGGCCGGGCGGCGGTCGTCGACGTCCCCACGGCGCTGCTGGCTGCAGGCGCCGCCGTCCTGCTCCTGCGATTCCGCCCGAACTCCACCTGGCTCGTGCTCGGCGGCGCCGTCGCAGGGGCGATAATCGCGCCATGACCTCCATCGGAGACGCGTTCCGGCGGAAGACCGCCGAGGACGATGCGTTGTTGACCCCCGCCGAGCGGGTCCAGCGCGCGCTGCGGCTCGGCGACGACGACGCGGAGGCGTTCCGCCGGGCGCGCGGCATCACGCGCGCGGCGGCGGAAGCCGAGCTCGCGTCCCGGAGGCGGGCCGGCCG
>CALBDV010000077.1 GCA_937927565.1 uncultured Holophagales bacterium | reverse complement strand
TTCCACCCCGACGGGACGCCCTTCGCGCACCTCCCCGCCACGAGCGGGCTCCTCGACCTGCGCGTCATCGCGGCCTCCCGCCTGATGCTCGACAACCTCGACCACATCAAGGCGTACTGGGTCCAGATCGGGGAGAAGTTCGCGCCGGTCGCGCTTCACTTCGGTGCCGACGATCTCGTCGGGACGGTGACCGAGGAGACGATCACCCACGCCGCGGGAGCGACGACCGAGGCGGGCCTCTCGCGGCGCGACATGGAACGCCTCATCCGCTCCGCCGGGCGCGAGCCGTTCGAGCGCGACGCGTTCTACGAGAAAGTCGTGAGGGACGAGGCCGGACGCGTCGTGAGGGCCAACCGACACGACTTCGATTCGTGCGCGTCTCCGGCAGACCCGGGCGCGCCCGAGCGCCCGCCCGCGTCTTCGACGGTCGACGCCGTCGTGGCCTCCTCGTAGCGCCTGGCCCTCCCCCGGACTACTTCGCCGGGAGACTCGCGGGAGCGGGAGCGAGCTCCTCGACCCGCAGGATGCTCGTGCCGTGCACCGTCAGGCGGAGCGTCGCGCCGTCCCGGATCGGCCCCCGTCGCGCGGAGCTGCGGTTCAGGCCGGGAACCTTCGTCTGTCCGTCCTCGATCCGGAAGAGACGAGTCCCGATCTGGAACGTCTCGTTCCCGCTCGAGTCCAGGGTCGCGGCAGAGAAGTTCCAGACGGGCCCTTCGACGACCTCCACGGAGCGGGTCGCGATCCATCCCTTCGCGTCCTGGTGACGGGAGACGATTCCGTACGCCGTCACGGCGGCGAGGCCGCCCCACCCGACGATCCAGAGGAGGGCGAAGAGGCGGGCGGTCCGATCCGGGCGCTTCCAGACGATCGCGAGCAGCAGGACGCCGACCAGGACGCCGCCGACGCCGCTCACGATCGTCCCTCCAACCGGAGCTTCTTCGTTGCGGATGTCGTAGAGGACCTTCGAATCACCGCTCACGGTGCGGGATCATGATCGAAGGTCCTCCCTCCCGCCAGCAGGCCCCGCGCGGGACGCGGCTCGCCTCGGAAGCTCGCCGGAGACGAAGGCGCCCCGTGCCGCAGAGGCCCGGGGCGCTTCCTTCGAGCGGCCGAGAGGAGACCGTCAGTCCTTGAGCCGGACCGCGGCGATGAAGTTCGCCGGGCGCGGCAGGGCCCGGTGGACGTAGAAGCGGGCGAACCGCGCATCTCCCGCCTTCTTCAGCGCCGCGCGGAACTCGGCCACGTTGGTGACGGCCGCGCCGTTCACTTCCTGGACGACGTCCCCTTCCCGCAGGCCGGCGTCTCCGGCGGCCGAGACGGGCTTCACGTGGGTCAGGACGACTCCTTCGATGTCCTTCCCGATCGAGTAGCCGTTGCGCAAGGCCGGCGTCAGGTCGTCGATGGAGATCCCGATCTTCTCGCGGTTCTCGTCGGCGACAGGCTCCGACTCGGGGACCTCCCCCTCCTCGCGGCGGGTCTCGAGCGTCGCGACGGTCGTCTTCTCCTGGCCGCCTCGAATGAAGGTGAGCGTCACCTTCGTGCCGGGCCGCTTGCCGGAGACGTAGTCGATCAGGTCGCGGTTGTGCTTCACCGGAGTCTGGTCGACCCGGATGATCACGTCTTCGTGACGGATGCCGGCCTTGTCCGCAGGCATCCCCTTCTCCACCGACTGGACGAGAGCACCGTCGCGGCTCTTGAGGCCGAGGGACTCCTGCACCTCGGGCTCGATCGGACCGATCTGGATGCCGAGGAAGCCCCGGACGACCTTCCCTTCCTTCAGCTGCGGCACGAGCCTGCGAGCCACGTTGATCGGCACGGCGAATCCGATGTTCTGGGCCATGCGGGAGATCGCGGTGTTGATTCCGATGACCTCGCCCGCGACGTTCACGAGCGGCCCGCCGGAGTTCCCGAAGTTGATCGCCGCGTCGGTCTGGATCAGGTTCTCGAACGAACGGGTCACGTTCGAGAGGCCGGGGGCGCGGCCCTTGCCGGAAACGACGCCGACGGTCACGGTCTTCTCGAACTGGAGCGGGTCCCCGATGGCCATCACCCACTCGCCGACCCGGATCCGGTCGGAATCTCCGATGGGGAGTGTGGGAAAGGGCCGAGGCCCCTCGATCTTCAGGAGCGCGAGGTCGGTGGCCGGATCACGGCCGACGACCTTCGCCTTGTAGACGTCGGTCTCCCCTACCGTAACCTCGACCTTCTCCGCTCCGTCGATGACGTGATTGTTCGTCAGGACGAAGCCGTCGGACTCGATGATGAAGCCGGTCCCGCCCGACTGCTGCTGCTGCTCCTCGCCCTCCTCCCCACCCCGCTGTCGATCGGGGCCGAAGAACGGGTTAAACGGCGTGCCGTCGCCGAAGAAGCGCTCCATACCGCCCCGGCGCTGGCTGGGCTTGATGATGTCGGTCGAGCGGATCGAGACGACCGCCGGCATCACCCGTTCCGCGATGTCCGCGAAGGACGGCAACCCTGCCGGTGACGGGCGGGACGCGGCTGCCGGGGCCGCCGCAGGAGCGGTGGCCATCGTCGACGCGTCCGCCGAGGCGGCCCGCGTGAAGTCGAGGCTACCGGCGAGGATCATCCCGAAGACGACCGCCGCGAGAACGAGCGCCGAGAGAGAGAGAACCTTGGTCCTGGTCTGCATGGCATCCTTCTTCATCACCACCGGCATCCAGCAAGACCCATGCCTGCGGGGCCGGCGTCGTTCAGGCCGTAACGAGATCCCGAATTGTCGCCTGCGGGACGCTCATCTGGGAAGGAGGGGCCGCGGCGGGGTCCTTCCGGAGTCGAAGGAGTCGAGGTCCTCCGGCCGGATGTTGTAGAGGAAGGTGATCGTGACACCCTCGCGAGGGTTCGGAAAATCCGGCGGCAGGGCCCGGAAGGGACTCGAGTTCTGAATGGCCTTCATCGAGGCGTTGTCGAACGGCGGGACGCCCGAGGAGACGAGGAGCCGAAGCCCTTCCACGCGGCCGTCCCTCATCAGGAAGAAACGGACGACGAGCCTCCCCTTCATTCCGAAGTGAGCGAGCTTCGGGATCTCCCAGTTCCGCTTGATCTTCC
>CALBDV010000076.1 GCA_937927565.1 uncultured Holophagales bacterium | reverse complement strand
CGCTGTCGCAAGGTGTCAGGTCAGTGTCAGGTCAGGTGGCGCCTTCTATGAAGGGCCCGCCGTCAAGTAGATTCGCAGATTGCTCGCTGACCGTTCTCGGTTCTCCTTCTTCTGAGAGATCTCTGGTGTCGATCCCACGAACTGGCAGCTTCCTTTGGAGCCGGGGCGCGGGGCCTCGGGCGACTGCGGCCGGCACCGTGGACCGAAGCATCAAGCCAACGTCACGAGGCCCTGCGAGATCGCGGTACACGAGACGACGAATGCGCAGAACTAGCCGCAGGCGCCCCAGCTGGGTTAGCAGCCTTACCCGTGCGACGCCTTCATCTTTCCTATTCATGCCGTCATCAGGGCGCCTATAATCCTTGGCGGAACCCTCACCGATCCAGAGGAGGAGTTCGGAATGAATACGAGCAACCAGCAGAGGTTCTTTGGCTTCCTGTTGAGCATCGGTGCCCTCGCTTCAGCTTTACCCGCCTCCGGCCAAGGAAAGGGGGAAGGCGCCATCGTGCTCCGCGACAATGCCCCTGTCTACCGCGGATCAACAGGTGACAAAACGGAAGCCACGCTACAGCGGGGGGATTTTGTCGCGGGCGTCACGACGGCCGGGTTGGCCGGGAAGCACTATGAGTTCGAGGAAGACGACGGTCGGGTCCATGTCGCTTACTTCAGACCGCCTAAGACGGAGGGCACCCTCTGGACGGCTTGGATGGACCCCGCGGACCTCGCGACATTCCTCTATGACTGTGGCTGCGATAGGAAGTCCAAGGGAGAGTGCCGCCCGTACAACGCTGAGTTCATGACTTGGAAGTGGAACGCATGTTTCAAGGAGGCCCGGAACAACAAACTCGCTGAACTGCGGGCGAAGTGGGAGGGTCATCCGGCGGGAAGTCAGCAGTCCCAGCCACAGGGTGCTGGTGAAGCGTCACAACGACCGACCGAGAGGCCGCTGACGAACGATGATCTGCTTGCATTGATCAAGCTTGACCTCGGCGACGATACTGTTATCGCGAAGATCCGACAGGCGCCCGAGGAAGCCCTAGACGTGTCTACCGAATCGCTTGTCAGCCTTAAGAAGGCCGGCGTGAACAAGGCCGTGATAGACGCGATGATCAAGCGCGTGGGCGAGAGGAAGTAAGCTCCTCGACGTAGAGTCAGGATTTCGCCCCGGCAGCTGAGATGACCATGAAGAGCGCTCGGCTCTGAGCCTCCGTGCGTGTAAGTGTTATCAGCCCGTGGCAGAAGGCCGTTCCAAGAACTGGAATGCTGGTCTGACGTGAATCCGCAGGGTTCGGGGCGAACCGAACCGGAATACGCGATCTGCGGTCCGAGGACCCGAGTCGGGGACGGCACGGGCGAAGACGCTGCGAAGGAACGCGAAAAGGGCCCCGAGGGCTTCTCCCAGGCGGCCCTGGAGTCCCCGGGGCGTTCCCATGCCGAGGAGCGTGTGCAGAATGACGCCGAGGTTGGCGGCCGCGGGGCCTGTCAGGAACTTTGTGTAACCGGCTTTGAGGCGATGGGTCCCTCGTGAGATGGGGCCGGAGAGCGCCGGCCGTCGATTCCCGATATCGGGTCCCTCTTTCGGTCGAGATCAGACTCAATCGGGGCGAGCACTCACCTGGACGCGGAGCTTCGCGGCCCTCGGGAAATCGAGCGTCAGTATCTTCACG
>CALBDV010000075.1 GCA_937927565.1 uncultured Holophagales bacterium | reverse complement strand
CTAAGATCCGGGACGAGGAGTCACAGTGAAGGGAATCATCCTGGCCGGGGGCTCCGGCACGCGCCTCCATCCCGTGACCCGCGGCGTCAGCAAGCAGCTCGTCCCGGTCTACGACAAGCCGATGATCTACTACCCCCTCTCGACGCTGATGCTCGCGGGGGTCCGCGACGTCCTCGTCATCACGACGCCGCACGAGCAGGAGGGATTCCGGCGCGTGCTGGGCGACGGGAGCCCGTTCGGGGTGTCGATCTCCTACGCCGCCCAGCCGAGCCCCGACGGCCTCGCCCAGGCCTTCCTCATCGGCCGGGACTTCGTCGGTACGGACCGGGCGGTGCTCGCCCTCGGCGACAACATCTTCTACGGCCACGGATTCTCCGAGCTGCTGCAGTCCGCCGCGAAACGAACGACGGGAGCGACGGTCTTCGCCTACCGCGTCCGCGACCCGGAGCGGTACGGAGTCGTGGAGTTCGGGCCCGGCGGCCAGGCGATCAGCCTCGAGGAGAAGCCGGCGAAGCCGCGGTCGTTCTACGCCGTCACCGGCCTCTACTTCTACGACAACAGCGTCCTGGATATCGCTGCGAACCTGAAACCGTCGCCCCGGGGCGAGCTCGAGATCACCGACGTCAACCGGGTCTACCTCGAGCGGGGAGAGCTGCACGTCGAGGTCCTCGGCCGGGGAGTGGCGTGGCTCGACACGGGGACGCACGCCTCGCTCCTGCAGGCGTCGAACTTCATGCAGGCGATCGAGGAGCGGCAGGGGCTGAAGGTGGCGTGCCTCGAGGAGGTCGCCTACCGGATGGGCTACATCGACGCCGCCCAGGTCCGCGAGACCGCGACGGCGATGAAGAACAACGAGTACGGGCAGTACCTGCTCCGGCTCCTGGAAGAGGAGGCCGAGGCGGGCGCACGACAGGGAGGGTAGACGTGGCCGACCTCTTCACCGCCGCCGACCTCACCGCGATGGCGCGCCTCGGGATCGACCCCGCCGAGGCGGCCCGGCACGTCGCCCTCCTGACGCACCCTCCCGCCGCGGCCCGTCTCGCGAGGCCCTGCACGCGCGGCGACGGCGTCGAGCGGATCGCCGAGGAACGCCACCGGGACCTCCTCTCCCTCTTCGAAGAGGCGGAGAAGGCGGGGCGGCTCTCGAAGTTCGTTCCGGCCTCGGGTGCGGCGAGCCGGATGTTCCAGTCGCTCCGGAAGGCGCTCGACGACGAGGAGGCGACCTGGTTCGACTGGAACGACCGCGCGGAGAAGGGGGACAAGGGGGCCGCCGAGGTCGTCCGCTTCGTCGAGAACCTCGAGCAGCTGCCGTTTGCGGCCGAGCTGCGCGCGGCGGCGGGCGCGGAGGTCTTCGCCGATCCGCGGGGACGACTGCGCGAGCTTCTGGCGGCGGCCCTCCAGGTCCCCGGGCTCGGCCTCGCCTCGCGCCCGAAGGGGCTCGTCCCCTTCCATCTCGAGGAGGAAGGGGCGCGAACTCCGTTCGAGGAGCACCTGGTCGAGTCGGGCCTCACGGTGAGGTCGTCCAACGGCCGGACGCCCGTTCACTTCACGGTCGCTGAGGAGGCGCGGGGCGATTTCGAGACCCTGCTCGAGCGGCACCGGGACGGGCTGCAGCGGCGTCTCCACGCGCGGTTCGAGGTGACGTTCTCCGTGCAGGAGCGTTCCAGCGACACGCTCGCCGTCGGCCTGGACGGCCTGCCGTTCCGGACGGCGGAGGGGGACCTGCTCTTCCGCCCCGGCGGGCACGGCGCCCTCCTCGGAAATCTCGCCGCGCTCGGCGGCGACATCGTCTTCGTGAAGAACATCGACAACGTCGTGCCGGACGCGCGCAAGGGACCGACGCTCCTCTGGAAGAGACTCCTCGCCGGGCGCCTCCTCGAGGTGGAACGGCGGGTTCGCCACCTCGTCTCGCTCCTTCATGCCGGTGACCCGACGGCGGCTTCCGAGGCGCTTTCCTACCTTCGCGAGACGTTCGGCGACGCGACGGCCGAGGCCGACACCCTTTCGCCGGCCGAGCGGGTGGCCTGGGTGCGGGCCCGCCTCGAACGTCCGCTCAGGGTCTGCGGGGTCGTGAGAAACCAGGGGGAGCCGGGCGGAGGTCCCTTCTGGGTGCGCGGCCGCGACGGCCGCCTCTCCCGCCAGATCGTCGAGAGCGCCGAGGTGGACCTCGCCGACCCGGCGCAGGCGGCGCTCTGGGCGGCCGGAACCCATTTCAACCCGGTCGACCTCGTCCTCTCCCTGCGCGACGCCTCGGGGCGTGCGTGGGACCTCTCCCGCTTCGTCGACGAGGAGGCCGTCTTCATCTCGAGGAAGTCGCACGGGGGCGTCGAGCTTCTCGCCCTCGAGAGGCCCGGCCTCTGGAACGGTGCCATGGCCTTCTGGAACACGCTCTTCGTCGAGGTGCCCATCGAGACCTTTGCCCCGGTCAAGAGCGTCCTCGACCTCCTGCGGCCCGAGCACCGCCCCGGGACGGAGTAGCCGGCCTCAGCGTGGCGACGGCGTCGGGGTGCGGCGGAAGAGCCATTCCTCCCGGCGCCTCTCGTCGGCCGTGCACGGGACGCCGAACGAGGTGTCGAAGGCGCAGCCGGGAAGACGGGGACCGGCGAGGTCCGGGCCCGGAGGGCGAGCGAGCGCCGGGTCGAGGAGCGCAAGGAAGTCCTCGGAGTAGAAGGCGAGGTCTGCGATCGGGAGCGCCGGCGCGAGGCCCTTCAGCCGGGCGAGGAACTCGGGGGAGACGACCTCGGAGGCGCGGCGCTTGAACGACGACGCGTCTTTGCCCGAGAAGGCCGAGAGCGGCGCGGCAAACCTCCCGCGCGAACCCTTCAGGACGACACAGGCGTCGGGCGGGGAGATACGCGCGCACTCCGGGGCGTCCGGAGCGGGACTGGGCGTGAGAGTCCGCGAGACGGTCTCTCCGAGAGAGGGGAACGTCACCTCCTCGCGGGTCCCGGAGCCCAGAGCGGGCTGCGTCGACCGGAGGGTCCAGCGTCCGGCCGGGGTCTCGACGAGAAGACGGGTCTCGTCCTCGCCGTCGGTCCGCCGGAAGAGGACGGACCATCGAACGCGCGGAGGACCGGGAACCTCGTAGTGCCACCGGCCGCGAGGGGCGAGAGCGCGGCCGGGAAGCGCGGGGGCGGGGGCCTCTGCCGCCGCGAACAGCGGGAGGAGGGTCGCGAGCAGGAGTGCCGCCCCGGCCACGGTTACGGGTGACCCGCGGGCACCCAGATCTTCTCGCTGACGAAGACGGCGACGAGCCAGGGGTCGAGGAGGCCTGCGCGCCCCTCGTCTTCCAGGATGCGGAGCGCCTTCTCGCGTGGGACGGCGCGCTTGTACGGGCGGTCGGCGGCCGTCAGGGCGTCGTAGATGTCGCAGACGGTCATGATCCGCG
>CALBDV010000074.1 GCA_937927565.1 uncultured Holophagales bacterium | reverse complement strand
GCCCGAAACGAGGTCGCCACCCTTCATCAGGCTCAGCTCCAGCCTCTCGGAAGCGGCCTCCGCCGCGAGGTACTCGATGATGACCTGGTCGAGCGAACGGTCCAGGCCCGTGCCGTTTCCGGGAACGGCGCCGGAGGCGGGCGGCCTGGACATCGCTCCGGAGGCCGGTGGCCCCGACGTCACGCCGGAAACGGGCGGCCTGGCCATCGCGCCGAGGGCCGGGGGGCTCGGAACGACGCCGGATGCAGGGGGCCGCGCCATCGCATCCGTGGCGGGCGGCCGAGGGTGGGCGGCCTGATAGGCCCCGGAATTCGGGCCCCCCGCCAGGATCGCGGCCGCGGCCGCGGCCGCGGCGGGCGACATCGGGGCCTCGGACTTCACGGGGCCCGTTTCGGAGGACGGAGCGCTCGACGGGGACTCGTCGAACCGACCGCGGCGAATCGCCTCGATGATTCGCCGGTGCTGAAGGTCCATCAGCTGCTTGACGGCCTTCTCGTCGGGCTTTCCGTCGACGACGAGGTCCGCGTACGGGCTCCTCTTCGAAAGGAGAATCTGTCCACCCACGTAGACGAGGGACTCGACGATCGGGTTCCCGAGCCCCCGGTCCTCCGTCTGGACGTGGAAGACGCGGTCCCCGTGCCGGATGTCGGTGTTGAAGCCCGTGATCACGACAGACCGTTGATTCTAGGGCCGGGAGGCCCCGCGATCTACCGGCGGCTGGCCGGCCGCCTCTTTCGGAGGAGCGGGGCGAGGTGCAGACCGGTCGCCGAGGCCGCAACAGAGGCGATCTCCTCGGGGGACCCTTCCGCGATGACGAGACCTCCCCGGGCGCCTCCTTCCGGCCCCAGGTCGACGATCCGGTCGGCCGTCTTGACGACGTCGAGGTTGTGCTCGATGACGATGACCGTGTTGCCGCGGTCGACGAGGGCATGGAGGACGGCCAGGAGCTTCCGCACGTCGTCGAAGTGGAGGCCGGTCGTCGGCTCGTCGAGGATGTAGAGGGTCCGGCCGGTGGCGCGGCGGGCGAGCTCGCGCGCGAGCTTGACGCGCTGGGCCTCGCCTCCCGAGAGCGTCGTCGCCGGCTGCCCCAGCTTGATGTAGCCGAGGCCGACCTCCACGAGCGTCGCCGAGACGTTCCGGATCGACGGGACGTTCGTGAAGACCTCGGCCGCCTGCTCGGCGGTCAGGTCCAGGACCTCCGCGATGTTCAGCCCCTTGTACCGGACCTCGAGCGTCTCGCGGTTGTACCGGTGACCACCGCAGACGTCGCAGGTGACGTAGACGTCGGGGAGGAAGTGCATCTCGATGGCGATCTGCCCCCCGCCGCCGCAGGCCTCGCACCGGCCCCCCTTCACGTTGAAGGAGAAGCGCCCCGGCCCGTAGCCACGCATCCGGGCGTCCGGCACCTGGGCCATCAGGTCGCTGATGCCTCCGAAGAGGTTCGTGTAGGTCGCGGGGTTCGAGCGGGGGGTCCGGCCGATCGGCGACTGGTCGATGTCGATCACCTTGTCGACGTGCTCGAGCCCCTCGATCCGGTCGTGCGCTCCGGGCTTCTCGTTCGATTCGTGGAGCGCCCGTGCTGCCGCCCGATAGAGGATGTCATTGACCAGAGTGGATTTACCCGATCCCGAGACGCCCGTCACCGCCGTCAGGCAGCCGAGGGGAAAGCGGACCGTGACGTTCTGGAGGTTGTTCGCCCGGGCCCCGACGACCGAGATCGCCTTGCCGCTTCCCGCGCGACGCGACTCGGGGACGGGAATCGACAGCTCGCCCGACAGGTACTTCCCAGTCAGCGAGCGGGGGAAGCGGACGAGCTCGGCCGCCTTCCCCTCTCCCACGACCTCGCCGCCGTGGACCCCGGCCCCGGGACCGAGGTCGACGACGCGGTCGGCCGACCGGATCGTCTCCTCGTCGTGCTCGACGACGACGACCGTGTTCCCGAGGTCGCGCATCGCCTTCAGCGTGTCGATGAGCTTGCGGTTGTCCTTCGGGTGGAGGCCGATGGAGGGCTCGTCGAGGACGTAGAGGACCCCCATCAGCTTCGACCCGATCTGCGTCGCGAGCCGGATCCGCTGCGCCTCGCCCCCGGAGAGCGTCGCCGAGCCGCGCCCGAGGGAGAGGTAGCCGATGCCGACGTCGTTGAGGAAGCCGAGGCGGTCCTCGATCTCCTTCAGGATCTTCCCGGCGATCTCCCGCTCGCGCGGCTGGGCGTCGAACGTCGCGAAGAACGCCTTCGCGTCCTCGAGCGTCATCCCCGTCAGCGCGTCGATCGCCCGCCCGCGCACCTTCACGGCAAGGGCCTCGGGCTTCAGGCGCCGCCCACCGCAGTCGGGGCAGGGGGTGGCCGACATGAACTTCTCCAGCTCCTGCCGCGCCTCCTCGCTCTCGACCTCCTTGTACTTCTCGGTCAGGAGCGGGACGAGCCCCTTGTAGGAGGAGGACCAGACGTACTCCCCCTTCTCCGACTTCCACTTCCACTTGATCTCCTGGTCCTTCGACCCGTGGAGAATCATGTCGCGGACGTTCGCGGGCAGCTTCTTCCACGGGACGTCCATCGAGAACTTCGCCGCCTTGGAGAGCTGCTCGACCTGCCTCAGGCGCCAGTTCGCCGACCCGGGCTTCCAGAGGGCGATCGCCCCCTCGGCGATCGAGAGCGACGGGTCGGGGACCAGTCGGTCGGGATCGACCCGCGGCACCGAGCCGAGGCCCGAGCAGGCCGCGCACGCCCCGTAGGGCGAGTTGAACGAGAAGAGGCGCGGCGTGATCTCGGGGAGCGA
>CALBDV010000073.1 GCA_937927565.1 uncultured Holophagales bacterium | reverse complement strand
GATGACAGCCATAAACAGAATATATAGTGTAAAGAACATCATGCAGGGACGAGCAGTACCAGAGAAGCATCGACAGCTTCGGCAGTGGGTTGCGGATCGTCTTCGCACCGAAATCCTGGAGGGTCGACGCAGTCCCGGCGACTGGCTTCGACAGGAGAGCGTCGCCCGCGAGGAGGGCGTCAGCCAGACGCCCGTACGTGAGGCGCTCAAGCAGCTCGTTTCCGAGGGGCTCCTCGAGCACGTTCCCTACCGGGGCATCCGCGTCGTCACCCTGTCGATCGAGGACGCCGAGGATCTCTATGCGAGCCGCGCCGTCCTGGAGCCGATGGCGGCGCGGCACGCCGCGGCGGTGATCACGGCGGAGGAGCTGAAGGAGCTCTCCTCGCTCCACGAGCGGATGATCGCGTGCGAGATCCCCGCGCGCCTCAAGGAGTACCGCGACCTGAACCGGCGATTCCACGAGGCGATCATCTCGGCTTCCCGGCGCCCGTTTCTGACGCGGACGCTCGGGCACCTCTGGTCCGCCTTCCCCACGATGCTCTGGAGCAACGTGCCGTCGGTGGCGGTGGCCTCGGCCCCCGAGCGCGAGGACCCCGACGCCGCGGAGCACGCCGAGATCATCGCGTCGCTCGCGGCCCACGATCCGGAGAGGGCGGCCGCCGCCATGAAGCGGCACGTGGACGAGGCGGGCCGGACCCTCCTCGCTGCCATGAGGGCACAAGCATGAGGCCCCGGGGAGCTCGGCTCGCCGGGGAGGATCGTCCCGTCTTCACGCATCTGGAACGCGACCAGAAACAAGGGGTGCCGACAGCCCGGTACCCCCGAAAAGGAGGAGGAGTCATGCCACGCAAGCTCTCCGTCGTCGTGGGAGCCGCCCTGATCCTGTTGCTCGGGGTCTCGGGCACCGCCATCGCCCAGGGCACCGTCACGGGCAGCGTCCAGGGAACCGTCAAGGACGCTGAAGGCGGGGTCCTGCCCGGCGTCATGGTCACCGCCGTCTCGAAGGCGCTCGTCAAGGGCCGCATGTCGACGACGTCCGACGTCCGCGGCAGCTGGCGCTTCCCCGCGCTCCCTCCCGGCAGCTACGTCCTCGAGGCCGAGCTCCAAGGCTTCAGGAAGGTCCGCCGTGACGGAATCAGGGTGAACCTGGGCCAGGCGATGGCCGTCGACCTCGTCCTCCCGATCGCGTCCGTCTCCGCCGAGGCCGTCGTAACGGCCGAGTCGCCCATCGTGAGCGTCGTCGAGAACAGGGTCTCCACGAGCTTCGGCGGCGATTTCATCGACAAGCAGGCCGTCCCGCGCAACTACTACCAGGTCCTCGGATCGGCCCCGGGCGTCAACATCGACTCGTCGGCCTCGCAGGCCAGCAGCAGCATGCTCGCCTACGGCGGCACGACTTCGAACCAGAACGCCTTCACGATGGACGGCGTCAACGTCGGCGACGCCGCGAGCGGCAACTACTGGCTCCTCCCGAGCATCCAGTGGATGGAGGAGATCCAGGTGGCCGGCCTCGGCGCGAACGCCGAGTACGGTGCCTACACCGGCGCCGTCGTCAACGGCGTTACGAAATCGGGCGGCAACGAGCTCAAGGGCGTCCTCGAGGCCTACTACCAGCCCGACTCCTTCGTCTCGGACAACTCGCCCGACACGGAGGACGAGACCTTCACGTTCGAGGACTACGCCCTCAGCATCGGCGGCCCGATCGCCAGGGACAAACTCTGGTTCTTCGGCAGCGTCGAGTACTGGCACCAGGAGACGACCCCCGTCGGCGCCATGGACACATCCGACCGGAAGGTCCCCCGCTTCCTCGGCAAGCTGACCTACCAGCTGAACGAGCAGAACCGGATCTTCGCGATGGGCGAGTACGACAAGGTCACCAACGAACGGCGCGGAATCGACCGGTACACATACCCCGAGGCCACCTCGAAGCAGGACGGCCCGAACGCCACGTTCGCCGTGAACTGGGAGTCGATCTTCACCTCGTCGAGCTTCCTCAACGTGAAGATCACCGGCTACGACGGGAACGACGACTTCCTCCCCTACGCCGGACACGGCGTCGCCGGCCACGAGGACCTCTACGGCGACACGGGGCTCTCCCTCGTGAACCAGAAGATCCAGGAGCTGAACCATCGGCACAGGATGGCGGGCGACGCCAGCTGGAGCCTCTTCAAGGACGGTCTCTTCGGCAGCAGCGACTCGCACGCGTTCAAGGTCGGCATTCTCTACGAGAAGGCCTCCACGTCCGACAACTGGCGCCGCAACGGCGGCTTTACCTACTACGACGACTCGACCCTCTGCGGCGACACCTACGAGGAGCAGGAGGCGAACTACGTCAGGGACCCGACGTGCGGCTGGTACGAGCGCTCGACCGGCTACGGCGAGTACGACATCAACGCCGAGAACGAGGGTTTCACCGCCTACGCCCAGGACTCGATGCGGATCAACCGCTTCACGGTCAACTACGGCCTGCGCTACACGAGCTACAAGGGCGGCTGGCGCGAGGGCTTCGGCGACGCCGACGTCTACAAGGCCGACTTCGTCGACCCGCGCATCGGCTTTGCGTGGGACGTCCTCGGCAACGCTAAGCTCGCCCTCAAGGCGCACTGGGGCCGCTACCACTCCTCGATGTACACCTACCTCTACGACCGCGAGGCGT